>JAKSNE010000002.1 GCA_024400135.1 Paludibacteraceae bacterium | reverse complement strand
TTCAGCATAATACCACCCAAGATAATCATCAAAAACAATACAATACCTGTGAGCGCTTTCCAAGTCACGCTCCAAATCTTTTTTACATTCACTTTCATAATGTTGTAGTTTTTAAGTTAATTAAAATATAGGATTGTTTGTCTATATAGAAGTGTTAATATACTAAATCTATCAGTTGATTATTGAAAATTTCAGAAAATCGTTTCAATCACTTCAGTTGCATACAAAGGAGAGTAAAGTTAATAGGTATCGCGGAGGTTATCAACTAACATTGGTATTTCCTCTAAAACTCTTTGCTCGCATTGAGGAGACTGGAGAAAGGTTACTGTGTCTTCGTAATTTCCCTTAAAAATCATAGTAGAACTTTTCTGGGTGCGAGGAGGATTATAGACTTCCACAAATACTCTATTGCCGTTAGGTTTTCTATCTTCCGAACTTACCGAGCAATAGGAGCTAAGAACGAATATCCATCCCTCTCCATATATAGGAGATAAGTCATCCCATATATAGGCGCGGTCATAATGACTTCCATCTTGGGGGATACCGGCAATCATCGAAGGCATTTGCTCAAATGATTGATGAACTATGGATTGTAAATCTTGAAACATAGGAATTGATGTTTTGCATATAGAGGTGTTTAATAACTCAAATCTGTCAGTGGGTTACCTACCATATTATTAAACGATTTAGTTTGAAATTGCGTCTGCTACCCAGTGAAGATACATAGCAGCCTTTTCATCTGCTTCTTTCGCCCAATTCATATACATCTTATAGTTGTCCCATGCATCTTTTGCATAGCGTGCTTGTGTTTAACCTTAACACATTGATTTAATCTTAACACATTGTCACCAATATCCTAAAATTAGATGCAAAGGTACTACTTTTTCCGCAAATATGCAAATAATTTTGATGTTTTTTTGCACACTTCTGTGCCATGCAACTTGGAGGCGAATCTAATATGCCGATATATAAAGAGCATCGCTACTCATTATAGTTTATTGAATAGATCTCCTATTTTCTCTTGCTTATACTTATTTACAAGTTCGTTGAAATCCTTGCAGTCGCGTAGGGAGTCAAGATCATCGTCCTGAGCTATATGATTTAAATTGCGATATCCTAAATCAAATGCTTGACGAAGAAAATCAACAGCCTTTTCTTTTTCGCCCATTCGTGCATACAAACAAGCGGCATCGTAATATTGACCTACGTCTTCAGGTTCCGCATCCAAAATTTTAGCTATCCAAGCTTTTGCTTCCGTGATTCGCCCAAGATACATAAGTGCATAGTGGCGATTTGAGCCTCCTTCGATAGTTGTATCAAGTTGCAGAGCCATCTCGAAATCTGCTTTAGCTCGTACACTATCATTTTTGTAAAGGAGGTATTTTTTACCACGCATCACATAAACGGTAGAGCTTAGACCATCATCTGCCTTAATCGCCTTATTATAGTCATCAAAAGCTGCCTCATAGTTACGAGCCATATCATTTATCCAACCACGCACATAATAAATATGGCTAACACCTTCGGTCGCTAAACTAAGAGCTTTATCACAATCAGCCAAAGCCTTATCTACCTCGTTATTATTTAAATATGCATCTGCACGATTTACATAATCGAAAGGATTAGGACTTCCTATTCGTTCTTCATAATTGAGAAGCAGGTTATAGTATTTGATAGATTTTGGATAATCATATAAACCATCGTAACTCAAAGCCATTTGATAATATACAAATGGATTCTCAATAGTATCTCCATAGATAATCTCCATACGTTTTAGATCTTCAACAGCCTCTTCGTAATGAGCATTTTCACGCTCCACGCGAGCACGAACGCCAAGCCAATAGGCTTTGTTGTCGCTATTGTTGAGTGCACGCGTAATAGCACGTATTGTATAACTATATTCAACTGCAGCACCATGTGAAAGCGGGCTTAAATCACCATCGGAGGCCAACTCCAAATAGAGAATATACTGATCAATAAATTCTTTTATATCTTCTTTGTACAAATAAACAAGAGCCAACAATCGACATGCCTCTTCATTTCGAGGTTCCAATTTGGTGAGTGTATTTAAAATAGAATATGCCTCATCCAACTTGGGCTGTGCCAATAGGCAGCGAGCAATTTCTATCTTAATCGTAGAGTTTTCTTCGTCCATTCTTAGCGCAGCTCGATAGTCTGCCTCTGCTTTCTCATAGAGTTGAGTATTATAGTAGAACTCAGCACGATTGATATAACTCTTCACATTTTTTGAATCTTTCTTGATAGCCATATTATAGTCTGCAAGTGCTTTCTCTAATTCATCAATCTGCTCATATACTGTGGCGCGTAAAGCATATAAATCTGCGAATGTCAAATCCTTACATTTCTTATTCCAGCATGCAATGGCCATATCAGCATCTTTAAGTGCCTTACCATATTCCTCTATCGTACCATATGCTATAGCACGATAGGCGTATGCTTCCACATCTTTGGGTTGCTCAGCAATCTGCTTGGTTGTGTACTCGATGACTAAACTAAAGTCATCATTGTCTAACGCTTTTTTTGCCAACTCCATGTTGGTTTGAGCCATCATCTGCATCGAGAGGACGCAGAGAAGTGATAAAATTATTTTTTTCATATTCACAATTATTGTTTGTCGCATATCTTTAAGGTTTTATCAATACTATTTTATGGGAGAAGAACAAGACGGAGACCGAGGTCGTAGTCGCGAAGGGAAGGATCGCTATAGCGGCGACTTGATACGCGACTATACTTCGCAACGTGGAACCAACTACCCCCCCGAAGCATATGGTAAGACCCTGAGGATGCGCCTATAGGATTGGTTTGTGGATCGCTACTATAACTACCGTTCCAATCTTGACACCACTCCCATATATTGCCACTCATATCATATAGCCCTAACTCATTCGGAGACTTCCTACCTACTTCATGCGTGCTGCTACCGCTATTCTCGTTGTACCATGCCACAGAACTGATGCTATTGCTACCTGTGTACTTACACCCCAAACTCTTCTTGCCTCCACGAGCCGCATATTCCCATTGTGCCTCTGTCGGCAACGCAAAACGATTACCGCATAAATAAGGGGATAGCAAACGATTTAACTTTCTGATAAAGTTTTGGCAATCGTTCCAACTAACATTTTCTACAGGTTTTGTACTGCCTTTAAAGTGACTAGGGTTATTGTCCATTACCGCTTCCCACAAGGCTTGCGTTACTTCGTATTTGCCGATATAGTAATCTGACAAGGTTACCAAACAAGTCGGTTTCTCGTAGTTTTCCGCGTCACTCCCTTGCTCGCTTGTCGCACCCATTGTGAACGTTCCTCCTTCTACTCGTATCATCGTAAGTGAGACACCATTAACGTTAAAGGCGAGGTTGTTAGTATTATTGTTTGTAGTATCAGCGGATTCCTGTTTTCTTTCGCGAGGCCGCTTACTTTTTCGTTCTTGTGAGTACGATATACTATCTATTCTTTGCTCTTGGTGCTGTTTTTCTTGAACATTGTGTGGAATAAGTACGAGACGGAGGCCAACATCGCTGTAGCGGTTGGAAGGTGTGCGGTAGTTGCGATCTGACACGCGACAGAACCTCGCATAGCAGTACCAACTGCCACCCCGGAACACGCAATCCGAACCACCTGAAGCGCCCGTAGGATTCGTTTGCGAATTGCTACTATAACTGCCGTACCTATCCTGACACCACTCCCATACATTTCCACTCATATCATATAACCCCAACTCATTCGGAGACTTCGTACCCACTTCATGTGTGCTACTACCACTGTTGTTTGCGTACCATGCCACACTGTCAATCGTGTTGCTACCTGCATATTTATATCCTTGGCTCTTCTTGCCCCCTCGTGCGGCATACTCCCATTGTGCTTCAGTCGGTAATGCAAAACGCTTATCTCCTAATTGAGAAGACAATAGACTATTCAATTTGCTGATAAAGATTTTGCAATAGTCCCAACTAATTGATTCTACCGGTTTTGTACTGCCTTTAAAAGAACTCGGATTATTGTCCATTACCGCTTGCCATAGTTCTTGCGTCACTTCATATTTACCGATAGAATAATCGGACAACGTTACCGAATGAATCGGTTTTTCATCGTTCTCTGCATCACTTCCTTGCTCACTTGTGGCTCCCATCGTAAACGTGCCGCCTTCCACTCGTATCATCGAGAAAGAGATGCCGTTGACCATATAAATTCGTTCGTTCCGCTCGACCAAAAACTTTTTAGAGCCTATTACGCGATTAATTTCTCCCTCGCTTGTTTTTATGCATGCTACACAACTTATCGTTACCGAGTCATCCTCGGTTATCGTAATTGGCACTACTTCCACATCAAAGGATTGTTTTAAATTTGGCATACCATACTCACCTTTAGGAAGGAACAAGCTATCCGCGATACTATAAGAATAGATGCCACAAGTTGTCGAGCTTGGAGCTATTCCTTTATAATGGACATTAAAATTCACCTCTTCCCCATACGTGAGTATGTTTGATCCATCTTCAGCCTCTATCTCAGCACATATCTTTTCGTCTGAAATCCATTGATCGACCTGTTCAATAGTGACTCTTGTTACATTATAAACAATTATGGCTATGAGGGAAAGAATAACTAAAAAACTTGGTATCAGCCATATAAACTTCTTTCTGTGACCAATATTTTCATTTTTATTTTCTTGTTGAAAAATATTATTTTTGGATTTTCTTTCTACACGCTGTGTCTCTCTCATAACTTCACGTGAAGTCGGTACATTCTCCTTCTTATGTGATGTTTTTAAGTCGGCAAAATGCGGATTTTGTATCCACTCTGCCAACTGCACAGCTGTCGGTCTATCCCATGGTTCAAGCGAAAGCATCTTTTCAACAAGTTGCTTTAAGTCTTCCGAATAGTCGCCTTTAATAGTAGGAATCTCTGCTCCGGATTTCTGAATCAAACCACCATGTTCACCAAACGGGGTGTCACCGGTCATTAATTCATAAAGCATTGCACCCAATGACCAAATATCACTTGCCATAATCGGTGCAGGTTCCTTACCGAAACGTTCAGGTCCCATATACGCTATCGTACCACCGGAATTGGCAGATGAAGCAGCCACACTCTTGCGAAGTGTACTGCGGGCACGAGTAGAGATACCAAAGTCTGTAATGACATAGTTTCCCGCCTCATCAATAAGGATATTGTCCGGCTTGATATCCTGATGAATGATATCACGTTCGTGCAAGTATGCCAATCCTGCTGCCACATCGTGTATCAACTGACGGATCTCGCTCTCACTCATCTTTCCTATCCGTTTCACAAGTGACCCCTGTTGGCAATAAGGCACTGTGAGGTATGGCATACCCTGCCACGTATCAACATGCTGAGGTTTTAATAGGTTTTGATGATGGAGATTAAATACATTCGCAAGTTCCTTGCTAAATGTCTTCAGCCCATCCTCATCCATACCTGTTCCAGGAGCATAGACCTTCAGAACTAATTCTAACTCCATGATGGTGTCCTTCACCAACCAAACTTCAGAGAAACCACCTCGTCCGAGTAGTTTCTCCAAATAATAGCGATTACCCTCGCCAAAATATGTATGTTCTGTTAGTTGCATAAAAATATGTTATGAATTACATTGAGATTTTAAGGAAGCAGTGGCGTACCCCCGGATAAATTAGCAAAATCTACTATATTAGCGATGGTTTCAGCGTCAAAATGTGAGCATTCTTCTATTCGTTCCTTTACTTTATTCTTATCTCGGTATTCTCGATTAATTGCCGCAGGCGTTTTTTTTGCTGCTCCGACCAAATAGACGTCATCTTTAGAAACCCACGAGTGAATGCCTTCTAGCAATAGACCATTGCTAATTTTTTTTCCGCTATGTTGACGGATAATAAACTTGACAAAATAAACAAATGATGTCAGTCGCTCTCCTGTAAGATACTGATTAAGTTCTCTGGCAACAATGATGGTGTCTCCTATTTGAAGTTCATAACTCTGCTGTTTAGATTCAGGCAAATGAGCAAGAGAATCTGCAACGTGTTGAAGTGAATCTTCTGCTGTTTTTTGTAGGATTGTAGAATCTGCTGTTTGAGCTAAAATAATTGTTACAGAGTTATTCCCCTTTTCGCGTTGTTTACGGGGTGCTTTTATAGACTCTTGCACATCTTTCTCAATTCGAGGTCCTTCTTGATTCTTGTATGGGAGAAGAACTATGCGGAAACCTAAGTTTGAATCTTGATCCGATGTTTTGTTTCCGCAACGATATGAAACACGGCAGACCCTTGCGATATTAATCCAACCACCGCCGCGACTCACTCGCACAGATTCATCGCTACTACCTATAGGGTTTGTTTGAGACAAAGAAGAGTAATTCCCATACCCATCACGACAAAATTCATGAACATTACCTGTCATATCATAGAGCCCTAACTCATTCGGAGATTTCGTGCCAACGACATGAGTATCGCTACCACTATTGTCTGAGTACCATGCTACCGCGCCAATGTTATTACTACCTGCGTACTTATATCCCAGACTTTTCTTGCCTCCTCTTGCTGCGTATTCCCATTGTGCCTCTGTCGGCAACGCAAAACGCTTACCGCCTAATTGAGAAGACAATAGACTATTTAACTTGCTGATAAAGTTTTGACAATCGTTCCAACTAACATTTTCTACCGGTTTTGTATTGCCTTTAAAGTAACTGGGGTTATTGCCCATTACTGCTTCCCATAGTGCTTGCGTCACCTCATATTTGCCGATATAGTAATCCGACAAAGTTACTGAATGAGTCGGTTTCTCCCAATCATAAGCATCACTTCCTTGCTCGCTTGTTGCACCCATTGTAAACGTGCCGCCTTCTACTTGTATCATTGAAAAAGAGACGCCATTGATGGCATAAGATAATATACTTTGTTTCGTATTTTCCGCGAATATCTTCTTTTCCTTTTCTTCCGCTTGCTTTTTCTTTGCAAGTTCTACAGCAAGGCTATCCTTTTCTCGTTCTAAACGTTTTGCTTCCGCTGCTTGTTCTGCAGCAATACGCTCTTGTTCAGCTTTCTCTTCCGCTAACCGTTGTTCGATTGCCAACTGTTCTTTTTGTTGCTCCTTGCGAAAATGAGCCCCCCATATACCACCTGCCAAAAGTGCCAATCCTGTAGTTATTGCTATACAAATTTTCCATTCCCGAGAATTTCTTCTCGGGATATCACCACGCCCTACTTTCAACATTTGGGTGGAATTTTCTTTTGGCATTTCTAAAAATGGAGAGACTGTAGCTTGAGAAGTTTCACCTTTTGCCAAATCTATGGCCGTTGGTCTATCCCATGGTTCAAGTGAAAGCATTTTTTCAATAAGTTGCTTTAAGTCTTCCGAATAGTCGCCTTTAATAGTAGGAATCTCTGCTCCGGATTTCTGAATCAAACCACCATGTTCACCAAACGGGGTGTCACCGGTCATTAATTCATAAAGCATTGCACCCAATGACCAAATATCACTTGCCATAATCGGTGCAGGTTCCTTACCGAAACGTTCAGGTCCCATATACGCTATCGTACCACCGGAATTGGCAGATGAAGCAGCCACACTCTTGCGAAGTGTACTGCGGGCACGAGTAGAGATACCAAAGTCTGTAATGACATAGTTTCCCGCCTCATCAATAAGGATATTGTCCGGCTTGATATCCTGATGAATGATATCACGTTCGTGCAAGTATGCCAATCCTGCTGCCACATCGTGTATCAACTGACGGATCTCGCTCTCACTCATCTTTCCTATCCGTTTCACAAGTGACCCCTGTTGGCAATAAGGCACTGTGAGGTATGGCATACCCTGCCACGTATCAACATGCTGAGGTTTTAATAGGTTTTGATGATGGAGATTAAATACATTCGCAAGTTCCTTGCTAAATGTCTTCAGCCCATCCTCATCCATACCTGTTCCAGGAGCATAGACCTTCAGAACTAATTCTAACTCCATGATGGTGTCCTTCACCAACCAAACTTCAGAGAAACCACCTCGTCCGAGCAGCTTCTCCAAATAATAGCGATTACTCTCGCCAAAATATGTATGTTCCGTTAGTTGCATTTCCAGTCCAAATTGAAATTGGTTGGATTTTTTATTATTTTTAACGCTTTAATTGGTTAATGTGAAATTAACCCAATCCGATTTTTTCATCTCCACATTGTAGTCACTCCATATACTCACAAAGAACTTAAGATCATATCTTCCTCTATTTGTGCAATGTAACTCATTGTAAGGCATAAAAATTTGCAAATCTTTAAAAATACAGCTTGTATAATTGGGAGTAAAATCAACATGTGTTGCAACATTACCATTTGTTGTCTTATAACTTCCGTTTATATCCTTTAATGCATTACCATTAGAATAGTAAAAATATACAGTTGCCTGACCTGTACGATTCAACATATTGTACACAGTAAATTTAACATGAATTCTCATTCCTTTGAGGGAATTTTGATAGACATTATGATCCACCCAAACTTTCTCAATTGATGCAAACGCATTATTTGATGAACTTGATATACTCTTTCCGCTTTGATTAATTGTCACTCTAACAGACTTGCTGTCATCTGTGGTTTTGATATTGAAAAAATCAGAACGAGACTCTGTAGATGTATTCGCATTTATCTTTACCGTTAATGTATTTCCGCTACGAGTAACAGAATACATCGAACCGGATGGGAACTGAATCTCCCATGATGAATTACAAGTTACAGTAAGGTACTCTGTTGTCGCTGAGGAGCCGACACTTAAGGCCGTACGGCTTACAGAAAGTGATGGAGGAGTAACTCCCGACTGAGAAACTGACACTCGAGCAGACCTCGCTCCATCAGTCGTGATAACATCAAAATAGGATGATCTAGAACTCGAAGAAGTGTTTGAAGAACATGACACATTAATTGTATTACCACTAATCGAAGTACTAAGCCATGAAGAACCTGCAGTCCGAATTCTCCAATCACAATTAGATGTTACAGTGATTGAGGACGAACTCGAAGAAGAACCAAAAGATATAGAGCTGCGAGAAAGAGACAACGTCGGATTTAACGCTGAGTTACACTTAGAAATCCATGAGTTCACATCTCTATAATTGGAGCCACACTCGTCTTTGATAAATTCAAAAAGAGCCTTTGCTTTTGCATAGTTTCCTGCATTGTATTTTTGCTTTGCTTCTACCAATGCTTCATCACAAGTTTCGTCTGCAAAAACAGACAAGTTTGTACAAAAGCAAACAAAACCTATAAATAAAATCTTTCTCATCATAATTTTTTCTTTATTTCTTGTATTCTTTTACGTTTTTGAAGAAGTGTGCGTTCGATATCAGAGCCAGCAGGTGCCCGATTGTATTTACCGTCAACTTGCTTATAAATAGTTGTAACTTTTTGTTTTAATTGACTATGACGGTCTGTATAAACACAACCACCCACATACTTAGGATTGTCTTCATATCTCTTTATGGCATTTAGGTAATTCAATGCATTCTGTAATGCCTCAATACCTATACTATCCATGTTTGCTTGATTGAGATTTCTTTCAAAATGTCTCAGCGCGGCATCATGATTAGCAATAATTGCTTTCTTTTCTTGATTATTACTTACAGTGGCAGAAATTCCCCAAATAATAAGTCCGAATGCCACTATTATGAATATTACCCAACCTATAATAGCGCCTATTGAATTGCCTTTTTTTTTCTTAGATAATATAGGCTTAACTTCTTCCTGTTCAGCTGACGGTGTAATAATTTGCTCATCGGTTTCATTATGACCAAATATTTTCGTTTCGCGACCAACTCCTTTTGATTCTTTGGTAGTGTCTATATCTGGTTGTTGATTCTCTCCATCTTCTTCCGTTAATAAATCGTAGTCAATTTCTATTTTAGATGGGTCATTTGTCCATTCAATCAATGTTTTCGCTATTGGGCGATCCCAAGTTTCCTTCTGAAGCATCTTCGTGATGGTAAACTTCAATGCATCGGACACATTCGCTTGAATGGCAGGAATCTCTGCACCCCCCTTCTGCATGCCACCACCAATTTCTCCGAAAGGTACTTCGCCCTCCAGCAATTCAAAGCACATAGCACCAAATGACCAAATGTCGCTTGCTTTTGTTGGCGCAGGCTGTTTAGAGAACCTTTCAGGCCCCATATATGCGGTTGTTCCACCGGCTGTAGAAGAAACAACACTTTTACGAAGAGTGCTGCGCGCACGAGTAGATACGCCAAAGTCAGTAATCAAATAATTGCCACTATCGTCAATAAGGATATTATCCGGTTTAATGTCTTGATGTACTACATCCTTCGAATGAAGATATGCTAAGCCAGATGCAACATCGTGGATAAACTTCCACATAGCATCTTCGGACATCTGCCCCACCTTACTGGCACACGAACCTTCTGAACAATATGCCATAATCAAATAGGGCATATTTTCCCAAGTGTCCACGTGTTGTGGTTTAAGAAGATTGCTGTGATTTAAGTCATAGACACTAGCCAACTCTCCGCAAAATTCTTGTAACCCATTGGCATCCATTCCTTGTCCAGGTGCATAAACCTTGAGCGCAATCTTGAGATGCGTCCAATTATCTTTGGCTAACCAGACTTCTGAAAATCCTCCTCGACCAAGAAGTTTGATCAGTTCATATCTATTCGCAAATAGCGTGTTTTCTTGTAGCTGCATAATTACTCCTGTTTTTTAAGGTTCTGTTACTTGTACGGTAACTGGAGTTACCGTGTTTTGAACGACTTTAACATCAGCATCTATGTGTTCTTTAGAAATCGATTCCTCCGAGGATGTAACAGAAACTTTTGCCGGATTCTCTTGGGGTTCATTCGCATCTGTTTCTGTCTCAACCATAGGTACTTGTTCTGCTATTTGAACGGTTATCGGCTGAGATTGAAACTTATTTTGTTTCTCTGCGGCCTCTGCTTCTTGTGCCTTTTCTTCAGGTAAACGTTGCTGTTCTTTCTGCTCAGCCTTTTTTCCACACTTTCCCTCGGCTTCTTTTTGAGCATTTCCCGGGTCATTATGGCTGGATTCTCCTTGTCCTTCTGCTTTTACGTCTTCAGGAGATTCTTGGGGTTCTGGTTCAGAGGAAACATCTCCATCCACATCTACTTGTGCCGTATCAGATGTTGCGATGGCAGTGCTATCTTGCGATGTTCGAAAGCCTTCGCAAAACTTTATTACTGGTTTCCGAGCAGCAAAACCAACTATTCCAACAAGCAAGACAAGCAAGAACACAATAAGAATCTTCAGTTTCTTATTCTTTTTTGTAAGTGTCGCATTGGAAACACTTACATCTCCTCCTGTTTGTTCGCCTGCAGAAACGGCTACTGCTCCCCCACTCAACACTTGTGCAAGAGCAATAGTTACATTATCATGCCAACCAGCAGCCTCATCTGCTACCCATAAAGCATCACGACACTCCTGCATAGAGGTTTGATGCGCGCTGATTTGATTCTCAATCTCATTATCTCGCAGGCAGCCGCATAATCCATCGGAGCAAAGCAGAATAATGTCCTCGTTATGGAGATCATATTCCTTTACATCAGGACGGGCAATGCCATTTGGATCGCCAAGCGAGCGAGTGATGATATTACTATTCGGATGATCAAATGCCAAATCCTCCGTCAATTTGCCGGCATCCACCAATTCTTGTACATAGGAGTGGTCGTGGCTTAAGCGAATCAATCCGTTTTTTGGGTTATAGCAATAGCAACGACTATCACCACACCAACCCACATAGACTTTCTTGCCAAGTAGCCATGCCATTACAATGGTGGATCCCATACCGTCATGTTCGGGGTTAGCCTTAGCATCTGCTTTAATAGCAGCATCAGCAGCAACGATGGAGGATGCAATATACTTAGTTGGATTGGCAAGGATAGCCTCCGTTAGTTTTTCCACAGAGAAATATTCTTTAATAGCCTGTACAGCAATAGCAGATGCTACTTCTCCCGCATTCATACCACCCATACCATCACACACCACAAGAAGTGCTCCCTTTTCTCCAAGTTCAATCTCCTTGTCCGAGGTGAACCCCCATTGATTATCACTCAGATTTTCATCAAGTTGAAAATTGTCCTCATTATTGGGACGTCCCGCAGCTTCACATCGAGCTGCGAGACGAAATTTAATTACATCTTTCATATTACTTTACATTTGCAATAGGTACAACAAATCCTGTTGATCGACCAGCACCGGCAGAGACAAGACCAACCACAATTAAATCACCATCAGTGGATGTCGCAAACACAGGACCTCCAGAGTTTCCGTGCTCAAACGATGTAGCTGTAGTTAAAATTAGGTTATGTTCCAAGCCTTCGCGTGCCACAACGGCCTCACTATAAATGGGGTGAATGTCAGTCGGAGAATTGGCACCAAGTCCCATTGGGTAACCTAGAATGGTCAATTTAGCCTGTACAGGAAGTGTTTGCGATAATTGGTTATGATACTGTAAACCGTTATTATTGCTAGTACGGAAATATGCCCAATCAAGCGAGTTGTCTTGTGGCAGTTTTATTGTAGCACCACCCTCTATAAAACTCTTATCACTACTGCGATTAATAATAGCCTGCTTGGAATTGAATTCGTATTTTTTACCATTTGGCGAATATGCCTCAATATAGCATATTGCAGAACCACCATTATGAGCTATAGCATTACAAGCCAACGAGAATTCATCCTCGCTGCTACTTGGAAACATCCATGGTTCTACACAATGGCGAGCAGTAACAAAACGTCCATCGTTGAGGAGGAATCCAGAACCGGTACCGATATTCTCGAACGATTTGCTTTGTCCTTCCCATGTCAGCACAATCTTACGAATAATCACAAAATATGTGTATGGTTCGCAAGACTTAATGGATTTATTGGATGTCGAAGAAGATGACACACGCGGTTCTGCAGCCGCAACACGATCCTCTTGATTCCTTATACCCTCCAACTGTTTCGTGAGGTTTTTCAGTTTCTTTTCATTCTCTTTAAGTTTCTGCTCCAACGCCTCACGCTCTTGGCGAGCCTGTTCCATATTTTGCTGATGTTGTTCATTTGCTTCTGCAATTTGTTGTTCTGTCAATTGACGATATTCAAGATCGGTTTTGTAATCCATTACGCCCCATGTTACACCGCCAGCAATTAGCAATGCGATAACTGCCGCCATACTCCACATCGCGGTTTTATATGGTTTCAAAGCTTGCTGACGGAACAAACTAAGACGACGGCTCAATCCAATGCTGCCAACCGTTGATTTATTACCGGATGGAATAATGAATCCAAGTTTTGGACCATTTACCGATAACTGAATCTCATCGCCATTTTGCAAATACCATTCGCTCTTGATGGGGTGACCATTTAAAAACGTAGTGTTAGTCTGCGAGAGTTGAATCAGTTTCCAATTGTCGCCATCGCGAACAATAGCAGCATGACGACGACTAACAGTCTTGAATGACTCATCAAATTGCACGGCACATTTGGCATCACGACCAAGTTCTACTTGATCGACGATGATTTCCTGGGCTTCACCTGCTTTATGATATTTACTACTAACCTTGTGCTCTAACACAAAGTATGTCTTACCACCTCCGCCAAAGAGGCTGTTCATTCCGGCACCTACTGAACCGGATAATGTTTTCTTGTAGGTTTGTGTTTCGTTTGCCATATCTAAATAATCTTTATGCCATATATGATGCAACAAATACAAAAACTAAAATGAATGCTAATACAATTGACCACCAAGCTAAACTTTTAGCTTTAGATGACGCTTCTCTCGCACCAGAATAATCACCTGCACGCCATCTTGATTCCACATTGGAGGCATTAACGATAGCAATGATACTTAAAATCATAGGAACAAGCATGCTGAATCCCAAAATCAGCGAAACGATAGCTAATTCCATATGCTTTTCCGGCATTGTTCCATGATATTCCTCTTGCGGACGGATAGGTTCTGGTTGCAGAATACGAGCCGTTGCCGGAGTTACAATACGTTGTGTCGCAGCATGTCCACCTAATAAAGACATTACTTCATTCATATCTAAAGGATATTGTTGTCCTAGTGTTACATTATCACCCATATGTATCTGCATTGAGCCATTGTGACACTTAACACCATTCACAAAGCTACCATTAGTACTATGATCTTTAAAAGTGAGTGTGTTCCCTTCGCAAGTAATCGTAGCATGATTACCGCTGACAGTGTTGTACTTTGCATCCACAACAATTGTTGATTGCGGGTTGCGCCCAATTGTAATTTGATTTGCCATATTGATTTTCTATATTTAGTAAGTTTAGTAAGCTTCTACACGAAGTTTGGTATCTCCGATAGATATAATGTCGCCAGGCTGAATAAAATAACCACCTTGTCCAACCTCTTTCGAATTTACATAGGTTCCATTGAGCGAATGCTTCCAACCTTCGGCACTTGTATTATCCCATTGCCCATCACGAATGAACCAATGGCGACTGCTATCATCATACTCCAATGTACAATGTTTGCGCGAGATGTAACAACTCTTGTTCTCAGAAATAGCAATCTCGTTGCTGACACCAAATGCGGTTCGTCCCATGTTAAGCACATAACTTTGGCGAGCCATCTGCGTGATATCGTAGGTTCTGCCATACTCTTCTCCTTGCATAACTCGCAACAATAAACCACGAATAACGCTCGGCATCTTGAGTGACTCATTAGAACTAAGCGGTTTCTGTTTATGCTCAATTGGGGGTAACAGCGCAATCACTTCGTCCGTAGATTGAAGGCGCTGCTTAAAGTCAGGACGTAAACATCCCTCTATCGCACGCATATATTGCAAACCATAGGGGCTGGAATTAAGTCTATTACGATTCCAATTGCCCTCGCGTCCGTTTTTTATGTATAATACTAAGTCCGTTTCATTGCGAAGTGAGCCAAAGGGCAATTCTCCTGTTAGTAGTTCATACATCATCACGCCAAATGAGAAGATGTCCGTTGTCGGCAGCACTGTGGCATCACCACTACGAGGATTGACTTGCTCAGGAGGCATATAAGCATAGGTGCCAAATATCTGCTGGGGTTTACCCAAGATATTCCGTTCGGTCATACGTTTGTTGCGGTCACCGGATATTCCAAAGTCTGTCAACGCTGCAGTACCATCTGCCTTAAGAAGCACATTCTCAGGCTTTAAGTCTCGATGTACCTTTCCACAAAGATGCAAGGCTTTTAGGCCAAAAAGCACTTGCTGACCAACCATATTCCAATCAGTATTTTTTGGAGCTCCTTTCAGGTCTCCGCCGGGACAAAACTCCATTACTATATAGGGATTGCCATATATCAATCCATGACCTACTGAGTGAACGAGATATGGGCTGTCAATTCGTCCGGTTTCGTACTCCATATCAAATCTGTCAACCAATTGTTGGCGAATCTCGGGATGAACTTCCCACAACTTAAGCAGTTTCAAGGCATAGTCATGTCCTGCATTGTCTGAGACACGATACACCTTGCCGAAACTGCCTTCGCCAAGTCCCTTGGTTACCCGATATTTACCATCTATTCGGTCGCCAACACTAAAGTCACAACGATCTGCCATTGTATTAGCAATTAAAGATAAACGTTCGATTACCCATTAAAATCATGTCGCCATCTTTTAGGTCAATTGCATCTGCACAATATAGATACGTTGTCTTGAGCGAGGACTCGTCCTTGATATACCAGTTGCCATCCTCAAAATTCAGTATCGCTTGCACCTTGCTGGTAATCGTATGGTTCTCAGGATCAAGATTGGCACGATTCAGTTGGTGAACATCGCCACGGTAGGTTTGCATAACAGGTGCATCTTGCTCGTCTTCATCTACAATGGGCGTTAAGGTACACTTGGGTGCGTTCGCGCGTTGGCGTCCGACCGCAATTGTTCCCATAAAGTCCATCTGCTGCGGAGCTACTTGTGCCTTCTCTGCATGGAAGATGAAACGACGATCTCCCATCAGTATCTCATCACCATCCATCAGCGGCATCTCATCTGTGCAGCGCACAAAAGTATAACGTTGCGATGATTTATCTTGTATATACCAACGATTTTTCTTACTATCGTAATCCACCACTGCCTGCACTTTGCTTGTAATTGTATGATTTTTTGGATCAATGTTATCACGATTTAGTTCCACATGTCTATCCTCAAACTCTACTTTCTGAGGCGTCTCGCGTTCACCTTGGTGAGCAATGGGGGTTAAAGAGAACCAAATGTCCGGAGTCATATTCATTCCGGGCATTACGGTGCCATCAAAACGAGTGGGAGCTACTTCTTGCTTTTTTCCTGGTTTACTTGGCATAGCATGCTCAAACGACGTACCACAACTGTCTTCCAATTCAGTAGCAGCAAGCTCTAACATGTGGTGGCATTTCGGGCAAACACTTGTACCTGGACGAAGGGGATATCCACATTCAGGACAACGATCTAAAACACCTGCGGCAGAAGTAGACGGAGTAGAATTTGTGACCGGAGTTGATACGCCGGAGAAAGCATTTGACTCACATACCGTCTTTCCATAAACAGGAGCGGCATTGCTACCCTCAGTGACGGTATCGGCATAATTACTTTCGCAAGCCGTGCCATTATAAGAGGCTGCTGGTTGATTACTTACATCGCCTTCCAGAGGCGTATTACACTTCTCACACTTGGTGAGTCCTGCGGGATTATCCCAACCACAATTTTTACAACGCATATTTTTTTATTTGTGACGAATATTATAGACAAATATAAAATCAGAATAGTCCACATATAACTGCCATACATCATCATACTGCCGAAGACGCATATCGCATCTTAATCCATCGGCATCAACGCATTTTAAGGCGGTTGTGATTCCTCCATCATTATCATTTTCTTGGTTCCCATACTCTATAATATCATACTCTTGAGTAGTTTGACTATAGATATTAACCCTGTCATTATCAATGTTCATGACAACAAGAATATTACACGACTTCCAAGGAGACCAATCAGACCAACCTCCCCATTCATTTTGGGATTTGTAAGATACTTCATAAGCTTGAAATTTGTTGACTTCTGAAAACACAGAAGCCACACACATTATGCTCATTAAAACAACAAAATAAAATCTCTTCATAGGACACTTATATAAATTATTATTTTTACAAGCAACAAAAAAGCGGGACTGCACTGCTGCTGTTCCGCTTACTGAGGCTCTGGTATTGCCTATAACTCTGAACAAGCAACACCGAAGCCCACGCTGATATGTCATCGCGCGTACACACCTATATTCTTTAAGGTGTACGAGATTTTCATATCCGTAGGTCATCTAATGCTGCAATGTCTTGGAGTTATTGAAATTTACCAGATTACAGTAAGCCAAGAACAAAGCGCTAAAAGACGCCTCTTTTCATTATGTCTGCAAACCCCACCCACGAATGCTAACGTTAATGCTATAGGCACCGCAGACATCCCTGCGTGAGCTTGCGCTTGATTTAGCATATTGTCACCAATATTCCAAAATCGGGTGCAAAGATACAACTTTTTTTTGATATGAGCAAATAAAATTTAACAATTTTTACAAATTGCACAAAAAAGCGCACTTAGCAGGATTACCAAATGCGCGGAGAACGAAACGCAAGAACGCTGTTCTTGCTGAAACGACGACCTTGCCAACGAAAACGGCGAAAGACTTTCGCCGAGAAGGGACAAGAACCTCACCCCCAACCCCTCTCCTATAGAGAAGGGTGAATGGGTGAAAGGGCGAATGGATGAATGGCTACTCCTTGTGGTAGGAGCGGGAACGGGGGTCAAGGAAGGCGAGCCATTGTTCGGGCGTTTTGCCGTCGATGGTGCCTTGAGTGGTTAGTTCCTCCTTAAGAGGCGGTTTGATCTCCTTGATAAGCATAGAAAGGACATAACCACGAGGGGAGCCAGAGGAAATACCTCGTTCGAGTTTGTTCTTCTGTTTGTAGAGGCGGACATTCTCTGGATCGGAGAGGATGGCGGTGGCTCGTTTGTTTGCCTTGTAAACGACTACATGTTGGAGGATGCGAGCAGGGGTCTGGACGACCACGTTGTCGGGGTTCCAATAGTAGGTGTGTTGTTTGCCGTTTAGACGATTAAGACGGCCACTGAAGGAAGAATGTTGACCGAACAACTTACCTTGAAGTTGTTCAATCGGAGCGGATGCTTTAAATTCGGACATAATGATATTTAGTTTTTTTTTAGTTAATAATATCTCTCACAGATTACACAGATTTCTCTGATTATTTTATTTATTATTTTTTACTCCTTTTTTTTGTCTGTCGTAAGTAAACTTCCACATCCAAAAAGAAAGAACTAAAAAAGCGGTACTCCTTCGTCGTACCTCGTGTCGCTTACACAACACAATAATAAATTATTCAATGACCATTCCACAGAAGACAAGGTGAGAGGTCCTGTATAGGCCTTGCAGGGGTCTTGTATAGGCCTTAAAAGGTGTGGGAATGTTGTGACAATGTTGTGACTATGTTGTGACATTGGAGGCTGAATGAAAGCCCCCTACCTATCCCCTGAGGGGGAAGCAAAGATGCAAATCTTTGCGAAACAACATTGTAACAAGGTACGCAAGGGGTTAGACGACCTAGATACGGCTGGCGCCTACTAGACAATCTAGACCGCATACAATGCGGGGCAATGGACAAAAAACACTTTAAGTGTGCCAATGGCACAGTGGCACACTCGGCTAAACACGCTACAGTTCAGAGAGTTACAGAAGTGTGCCACTGTGCCATTGGCACACTTCTTATGCGGTTTTTTCATAATTTCCATACGAATGTACTAATTGACCAAGTTCTGTCCATTGCCCTAACCAACGCTTCGTAGTTCGTTCACTAATGCCCATTTTATCGGCGATGGATAAGCACTCGCCAGTGGAGAAGGAGTTGGGGAGGGAGACGAAGAAGGTGTCCTTTTGGTAGGAGCCTTTGATGGAGGGGACGGCTTCACGATCGGCAGTGGCTATCTGGTTGTAAGCGTCTGCGGCATGAAGGAGGAGTTTGGTGCCGATGACCATAGCGGTTTGGAAGTCGGAATCCGAACAGGTGAGAGGTTGAGAGGCAGAGAGGCTGAGAGATTGACGGAGGACAGACAAGATTAGGGCTATCCTCATCACGTTAATACCGTTTCTCACTACACTGGCGTGGAAGCCATCGCCTAACACGCGCACGTATTCCTTATATTCTTTCTCCATCACCTGTCCCAACAGGGAGGCTTGTTCGGGAGTTAAGCGGAACTCGATTTCTTGTGGATTGTGCGCCACTTGCGTGGCTATAGTGGATTGTGGATTGAGTCTCACCGCGAGGGTTTTCACTTGCATCGCAAGACGCCCTATCAGCGCCTCCACCTCTGCCCCCTCATTACTCGGCAGGAAGACGGAGCCATCGAAGTCTTGGTGCTCTCTTACTACGACCGTCATCAGACGCGAGAAGAAACCGTTCTCCACACTCGGCACTAAGGCCTTAAACTGACTAAACGTACCCGTGAGCATCATCCCGACTTTCGGGCAAGCAATCTCGGTCTGTCCGCTATTGAGGCGGTTCTTACTGAGGGTCTCGTGTTCGGCGGCTTTACGCAAAGCGGTGTTGTAACTCATCGCTCCGCCCTTCCAGATGTCGGTTATCACACTACCCTCTGTCTCAAAGAGCAGTCCACAACCGTCTTGGTCAAGCAGTTGTTGGTAGAAAGCGGGATAGGTGCTATCGCCCGCGATAATAAGAGGAGTGTCTTCATGCACTTTCTCCACGAGGCGTTTACTGAGTTCGGCGATACCTTTACCACTGGCTGCCCCTGCCATGATGAATGTCATCAGTTCGGGATAGTAGCGCTTACCGGTGGTGCCGTAGCGGAAATAGACGGAGTTCATCACGGTCGATAAGGTCGTGAGCGAACTCATGAGCAGCATGTCCTTCTGTTCGGTGGTGTGAGCCACGCTGAGGAGGTCTTGCAAAAATTGAGGCAGTGCCTCTACGTTGAGATGCGACGTAATCTGTAAGTCGTCGCACTCGGTCAAATGGATGTTGTTTTGTACCATAAAATTTAGGTTTAATAAGGTTAATAAAATAGGTTAATTGTGAATTTCTATGGCAGAGACATGACAGACATGGCAAAAATCTCTGCACCGAAATTCAGTACAAAGATAATACCAAAAAGTGAGAAAAAAAAGAGGAGAAGCAGGACACCTGAGGTGACACCCAAATCACCTATTCGTCGAAGAGTGCGTCAATCAATTCAGAATGAGCAGGTTTGTCAGTCTTATTTTGGCAGTAGATCCTGCCAAGCAGATAGACGAGTTGGGTCTTATTGCAATACTTCGGACACGAAGGACGATTCTATCAGTTGCTGCACCTGTGGCAAACACTTGCGATACTTTTGTATCAGATTATCCACCGTCTTGGAGTTTAGTTTTCAATTTCCTCATTTCGTATCTAGTCTACAAGAAGCCAATTTATAGCTAAACGACAATGAATAGTTAGATTATCAACTACAATATCTTGTTCTTCTCCGTCCATCATAATGAGTGTTAGATGGTTGCAACGAGTTGCGGCAGCCCCCTTGACAAGACCATTGATTTCCCTATTATACAAGCGCTGGGATGGTTGAGAAAAATCGTACACGACTTGTATCAATTCTGTTATTTTACCACTATCAGCCACTGCAAAATCAACCTCGTAATTCCTGTTTTCCCACAAATAGAATAACTGTTGGGTTGAATATTCCATACGTCGGAACAATTCTATAGCGATGATATTTTCAAGTCGCCAACCTTTGTTTTCTGTTTGAAGCACATCATCATGATTGGACAAGAATGCATTGTCTATTGCATATACTTTTCTAAAAGTCTGTCGTTCTATGCTTTTGAAAGAAAAGCGGGGAACCAATCTCACAAGGTATGCCTTATCAATATAAGAGACATAATTCTTCGCTGTATGAATGGTGGATAAATGATATTTGTGTTGTACCTCTGAATAATTGACCTCTTGACCAAAATTATCAAGTAATCCGGTAGCTATTTGCTGCAATGTTTGTTTGTATTTAATTTTATATCGGCGACAGATGTCCTTATTGATAATGGCGTCTAATAGGGAATGAATGTATTTGTCTGCCCGATTGAGGAATAATGTTTCCGGCATACCACCATTGGCTAAATATTCATTGAGGGCATAACGGCGTAAACCTATAGCAGTTGTACTTTGCTCATCAAGGTTAACATTTTTGATTCGACAATAATCCTCAAATGAAAACGGATAAAGGTGTATCTCGTTATATCTGCCTGTAATATGTGTACTTAGCTCATTGCTTAATAGGTTAGCATTGCTACCGGTAATAATCAAATGTATTTTTTGGCGTAATAACTTATTGACAAAAAGAGGCCAATGATCAATGTTTTGTATTTCATCAATAAACAGATGAGTGTAGGGACCATATACCGCCAACAATGACTCTTGCAACTTTGTCAATTGGTCAGATTTTAGATTGACAATATCAACATCATCACAATTGATGTAAGCAAAGTGCACACCACTTTCCACCAATACTTTTTGGCACAATGTTGATTTCCCGCTTCGGCGGACACCGATGACAATCTGAGCTAACGGGCTATCCAAGTCTATTTCTTTTTCCTCTTTACGGGTTACTAATGAAGAAAAATCAGTAGTTAATAACTCTCGTTTTTGGTCGGCAATGATTTGTTCTAATTGATACATAAAACCTTACTTTTTTTGAATTCGGCTGCAAAGGTACTAAAAATAAATGATATATGCAAATAAAAAAGCAATAAATTGCACTAAACGGTAAGTTTTTTGTTGTCTAAACTGCACTAAACGGTAAGTTTTTTGTTGTCTAAACTGCACTAAACGGTAAGTTTTATTGATAAACTCGGCCTGCAAAGGTACAACTTTTTTTTGATATACGCAAATAAAAAATGCACTTTTCCGCAAAAAAGTGCATTTTTTATTTCCGCCTATCCCCCTTTCTGCCTTTCCGCCTATTTATTCCGTTGCACCATTTCTTTAATCGTTGCCACGGAGGAGGCGGTGGTGAGACCGTCAGCAGGAGTGTGGAGGCAATAATCAACGAGTTGGTTCACCGTCGAGGTAGCCACGTGCAGACGGGTATCGGAGGAAGCGTAGTAGATAAACACTTCGCCTTTCTCGTTTACCACCCAACCATTAGAGAACAGCACGTTCATCACGTCGCCAATAAACTCCTCTCCCTCGGGAGCCATAAAGAACCCACCGGGTTGAGCGATGGCGCGCCAAGGCTCATCGAGTGCGGTCATATACATATACAGAACGTAACGCAGACCCGATGCGCAGCCACGCACGCCGTGGGCGAGGTGGAGCCAGCCTTGCTTAGTCTTGATAGGATGCGGTCCTTCGCCGTTCTTGACCTCTTTGATGGTGTGGTAGAAACGGCTGTCGATGATGGTCTCCTCCGTGACTTGGGCGTGAGTGATATCATCGACCAATGCCCAACCGATACCGCCACCCTTACCGGTGTCGATAAATCCGTCTTGCGGACGGGTATAGAGGGCGTATTTTCCGTTAACGAACTCGGGATGGAGAACAACGTTGCGCTGTTGAGTCTTAGTAACAAGGTCGGGCAGACGCTCCCACGTCTTGAGGTCATGGGTGCGAGCGATACCGCAAGCAGCGGTAGCAGCACTGAGGTCGCCCGGTTGGCTATCGTCGTGACGCTCTACGCAGAAAAGGCCGTATATCCAGCCGTCCTCGTGCTTAGTGAGGCGCATATCGTAGATGTTCGTAGCGGGTACATCGGACTCAGGCATGGTGACGGGTTCAGCCCAGAAGCGGAAGCCGTCAATACCATTGTCGGACTCGGCGACAGCGAAGAAGGACTTGCGGTCGTTACCTTCGACACGAACAACGAGGTAGTATTTGCCATCGAGGTAGATAGCGCCGGAGTTAAAGGCCGCGTGAATACCGATCCGTTCCATGAGGAAGGGATTGCGCTGTTCGTCAAAGTCGAAGCGCCACGTCAGAGGGGCGTGGTCGCCGGTGAGAACAGGATATTTGTACCGAGTGTAGATGCCGTTGAAGGAGGGTATTGCCTCGTTAGGGCGATTGATAAGCGCAGCGTGTTGCTGCTCCAGCCATTGTTTACGTTCCGAAAAGTTCATATTTATTTTTTGTTTAATTGAATCCAGTCATTGCGGGTGAGGACGAAGTCTTGTTTGAAGGCAGCTTGCCACCACTCTTTAGGAGCCATACTATGGGTTGTAGATTTGCCCGTGTTATAATTGTAGTCGTACCACGTCATAAACCACGAGAACTTCGCTCCGCCCGTCCAGATGCTGTTCAGCGCCGCCATCTTCACCTTATCGCCATTGCCGCACTCGCTGAGAGTGATGATCTTATTAGGGAAGGCTTCGTGCAAGGAGTTATACTCGTTGGTTAGGTTCTGTACGGAGCAGGTGTAGTTATCGCAACCGATGATATCCACGTAGGCGTCGCCCGGGTAGAAAGCTTTGCCTTTGACATCGCCCGTCCAGACCCAGATGAGGTTATTGAGCCCATGGTGGTTGGTGAAGCGGTCGTACATGAGTTGCCATAAGTATTTGTAGGGTTCAGCACCACCGGTACCCCACCAGAACCAAGCCGTACCGCCGTTATAGTTGTAGATGTTTCCGGCACCCTCGTGTAGTGGTCGCCAGATGACGACGATACCGGCATCTTGCATCTGCTTGAGGTAACCGGCAATCTGGTCCATCTGTTTAATGACTTGGTTATACTCGGAACTGCCGACCGTCATCACGTTCTTAACATTAAAACTTGTGCGGTCGAGTGCGTTACCCGGGGTGCAGGTATAGCCGTTACCGCCGTTATTGGGTTGGTTCCAATGCCACATCGCTCCTACGAGTCCACCCGCAGCCGCCCAGTTTTTGACGACAGTGATGTCGGAGTAGTTAAGCCAACCGCTTGGATTGACATCTTTGCTGGCGAGATAGTGGATGAAGTCGAACACGTTGAGGACAGGCCATTTGTTGGTCCATTTATGAACGTTCTCCGCCTCTTTGATGTTCCAATCTACGTTAGCGACGGTGCCGCTAATGATTTTCTGTCCTTGCAGTTCCCAAAGGGTTTTATATAGTTGCTTAGCTTGTGGCGAAGCGTTAGGGTTGCTCAGGGTTGAATCGCAAGGAGCAGGCTCCGGCTCGGGTTCGGGCTGAGGTTGCGGCTGAGGTTGTTTCTGCTCTTGTTGCGGTTCTTGGTCTTTCTGTTTTTCACAAGAACATATACCCATCGCCAATACGGCGAGGCTGATGATAATGAGTTTTTTAGTCATAGCAATAATACCTTATTCGTTTCGCGCTGCAAAGGTACAACATTTTTTTGAATTGTGCAAATGTTTTTTATACTTTTCTTTGTACGAATTTAATAAAGTTCCCTTCCGTCGATGCCGTAGAAGCGGCCTTCACGTAGGATGATGATTTGGTTATTGTACAGCATCTTCATACATTTTTGTACGGTGGGGCGGGTGGGAGCTATCTCTATGGCGCTGGTGGCAGCCTCTTGGTTCGCGATATTGACGGAGTCGATGGAGTCGATCTTCGCTTGCTCGTACGTTGCGCGGATATCGTCGATATAGATGGTTCCTTTGCTTCCCTTCTCGACATAGAAAGCCAGTTCGGTTATGCCGCCCGGGTTCGACCATTTACCCGACGTGTTATAGCCTCCGACGAAGTCGGTAAAGGGCATATATACTTCGCGCGGTTCGGTGCCGGTCAGTTGGATGGTATATTTCCAGTAGCTACCCTTATCGTCCTGCACTTGCAGTAATAAGTCGGCACCCGAGCCGTCGGGTATAACGGTATAGGCGATACCGTCAAATCCGCTGACGCTACCGGATCCGCCTTTCATTACGCCGGCGTAGGTATTGCCGGATAGGTCGTAATAGAGTTTCATACATTTGGTTCCCTGTTGTGCTTGTGTTTGGTCGAGGCTTGCCTCCACCCACGCACCGCCATCGTTACGGCGCCAAGCGTCTTGCAGGGCAGACGAGGAGGTGTAGTCCTCGAAGTCGTCCAATAAGCGACGGGTAGGAATGATTGGTACATAGATGTCGGGACCTTTCACATCGAAGTCGGCGTCGCCGGGTTTGCTCAGGTCGGGCATACCTTTGTGCGAAGCCCAATAGGCTTTGAGGGAGGCAGCGCCTTTCTCGTTGTACCAGTTGCTATAGGCATTGATATTGAGTAAGTCGTAAGGTTTGCCGCCGAACCAGAGTAAGAAACTGCGGTAGTTGGTAGGTGATGACTCATCGACATATTTGATGATACCATCAATAGCGACAGCGGCATCGGCTTTTTGTTCTGCTTCGGAGAGGATAAGGTGTCCTGTTCCGGCTCTGTTCCATGCGTCCACGTCCCAAACATTAGGGGCGTTGAGTCCGCGCCAGCCCATGCCGTATTCACCGATATGGAGGATAGGAAGGTCTTCTTTGGCGATGCCGCACTCTTTGATGAGGCACTCGTTGATGAAGTTCTGCTCGTGCCATAGTAAAGCGCGATAGACATCGTCCGGTGTCGTTTGGGTATGGTCAGTGTTATAGATATCGAGGGGCATATATTGCGAGAGGGACATCTCGTCTAATCCGGCGATATACCGTCCGATGGCGTGTCGTGTATCGTCAGTTACGCCCGGTCGGTCGAGATAGAGCAGTTTCTCGTGTCCCTCGACTTTTTGGTCGGCTTGGATACGTCCGAAATAGCTCTCGTGGTTAGGTAGGCGGAGCAGGTATTCGATATGGTGGCAGAAGTTGTGTCCTAAAACGATTTGGTCTTTGACATCGCTATATTGGTTGTTTAAGAGGTTGCGCACTTCTTGTTGCAGGTCGATCCAGTGTTCGGGGTAGTTGACCATTGCGTCCATGAGTTCGGCACCTAAGTCAAAGCGAATAGGCGAGACGGGTGTGATACCGTTTTTCTTACAATCGCGTATCACTTCAGCCACCATCTTCAATCCCGGCAGTACCACTTTCTCCTTATAGCCGATGGTTTTGTCGGTTGGGTCCATCTTATCGAACTCTCCGCGCCAGTCTTTTCCTCCCGGGTCTGAGGAGCAGTTATTGCGTTCGCTGCTACCCTCTTGCATAGCAAACTTAATCGGGTCCACGTGAGGACGGTAGTTCACGTAGAAACCGCGTTTGATTAGTTCGGTCAGCACCTCTTTTTGTAGGTCGATAGAGGGAGTGACGTCTTGGTTGTTCCACTGAGTGAGGATGCCCTTCTCGTAGGTGTCCAAGAAGTAGGTGGGGTTCATAGAGACGTAGCTATTTCCCCACTGTTCCATAGTGGAGATATAAGTTTTGTAGTCCTTGAAGTGGTCCGGGTGCCAGGTGCTCCAGAGGATGCCGATTTTCGAGGACGGATAGTTTTGGGCGCTCAGGGTTGCGGCGAAGCAAATGAGCAAGAGTGTTGATAGTTTTTTCATAATTGTTGTTTTGTTTATGTTTTTTTTATCTCTCACAGATTACACTGATTACACTGATTTTCTTTTTTTTATTTCCTCCTATTTATTTATTCTCGGATTGTGAGTAAACTCCCATCCATCAAATAAATCAATAGTAGGGACGGTCTCACTTCGCTTTGCTTCGCTCACCCGCCGTGTCTGCAGGAAGCAGCCACCTAATAAAAATTCCACAGATGGTGAGGCGGAGTAATAAATTATTAAAAGATCATTTCACAGATGGTGAGGCGGAGATTTCGGATAGCCCGGAGCGCTGCGCTTGACCGGATATTCCGGGAGAGCGAGGTGGGGATAGGGAGTCCTAGGTGGGGGGGGCTGTAGGGGTGCTGTAGGGGCAAGGATGCTCCGTAGATGCTCCGTAGATGCTGCGCTACAGACCTTGCTTGCACCTTACTCCGCCTTGCGGCGGCGTACGCAGACAAAGACTGCGTACGCTGCTGCGAGCGTCAGAAGTACCCACAAGCCGTCACCAATAGGGGTAATGACGGGTTCATTTCCTCCTGTTCCCGATTGACCAGGATCGCCAATACCCGCTTTGTGCGGTCCTGCACCTTTAGCGGTTGGGGACTCGGCTCCAACGGCATAGATGGTGGAGGAATAGGTAGATGTGCCTATTGTGTAATGAGACGATGGGTCACCGGCGGTAGCGGTTTGGTTACTGCTAACCGATTTCCATTCGTAGGTAGGAGCCGATGTATAGCCTTGTGCGAACAAAGAAGTTGCTACAAAAACAAGTGCTAAGATAATCATATTCTTTTTCATAGTTGTACTCCTTTCTTATTTTACAAGTTGTCCCATAATAGAATATAGTTTGCCATCGCGAACGATGTAGATGACTTCGTCAATCATGACTTTATCTACACCCGATACTTTCCATCCATCAGCAGTAACAGGAATCAAGTCTGTTGTACCGCCACCATTTTGACGCATAACGAGACGCGGGTATAACTGTTTAAATTCCGTTGTAGCTTGGATATAGCATTGGAACGGCAGAATAGTTGGATGATCAGTTAGTACGAATTCGGTACCATCTTCGCTGAGTACGTATGCGTCGTATGGTTGAATCGCGGTAATCGCGGAGTTGGGGAAGTAATAGTATTTAGGTTTCCCCTCTTCTGGCCAGCCACCGTTTTCAATAAACGCATTCTTAGAACCGGTAAGGGTAACACCACCACTTGATTCATAATCTCCTATATAGAAGATTTCCGAGTCAATGAAATAGCCATCACTTTGAGAGCGTGGGAACATGGTGATATATGCCGAATCTTTTTGCGGTTGTTGTGTATATGACCTATCCCAACGAGCACGTGACTCTTGCCCAATGGCTTCTGCATTTTTGTTAGTCAGAACTTCCATAAAGTAATAACCCATTTGTTCGCTTCCATTAGTTTTAGAGAGATAAACCGGATAGATATCATCTACGACTTTACCTTTCGACACTTGCGTCTTCGTAGCGGTATAAGGAACGGCGAAGGTTGACCATTGATCAATATTGGCCTCTGTGATAGAACGAATATATTTAACGGTCTCAAAGACTTCGACATCGTCTTCGTTCGTTGCTTGACCGCCTTCATAAACCACCAAGTTCTTAACACCCGAAACAGGAATCTCCTTTGCTTCATTGGCTGCAATTGTAAATGTTTCTATAGATTTCTCTTCACAGAAGACGGCATCATCAGCAGTAATCTTGATTTGGTCGAATGCAGCAGATTCACCTCCTGTAGCATGCAAGCAGATAATAATGTCTTGTGGTTGAGAAATTGTATATCCCGTCAAGGCTGTAGATTCCTCAAACGGCCATGTATCAGGACCATGATTTCCATCAGAAACGCTTTGACTATATTTTGCGTAATGTACACCATGATAAATCAAATCATTACTTGTTCCTGTTTCATCTTTGTAATAGATTGATAATGTTTGAGTCAAATCTGAATTAGAAGCAATCCACATTGAGAATGAATAAGTTGCAGCGGCTGGAAGTTTGGTCATATAATACATAGCATGATTAGTACATTTCTTATAGTCGTAGTATCCAGTCTCATGATATTCTGTGTAATAATCATGATATGCTCCACAATTACCGCCGTGCGGTATTTCATAAGGAAGTTGATCTTCGGAAGTTACCGTGTTATATTCTATATAACCATCCTCGCATTGGATAATATACGTATCTACGCACTCAACAGGAGCAAAGGTTGCCTTCATAGAAACATCGCTCGCAGGCATAGAGAATGTCAGCGGATTGCTTACTTTCTGTTCGTCTGACAAATTGACACCGGTAATATCTGTCCACTCTTTGAAGCCGTAGGTAAAGTCTTTACTTTCAAGTGTCCATTGTGCTTCAAGAGTTACTTCTGCACCAGTGGCGTACTCACCTTGACCGGTAACTTCTGTACCCGGTTTGCCATAAGTAGCCGTTACGGTACGACGAACAGCGAATGTAGCCGTCCAAGGATTGAGGGTCTCGGTTTCAGCATTGGCGTAGATGGTATGCGGGTTGTCTGTACTACCATCTTTCCAACTTACAAAGGCGTATCCGGTATTAGGAGTAGCGGTCAAAACAATAGGTGTGTTGGCTGTAACTTCTGCGCCAGTGTATTCTTGGTCATTCATCTTGGCACTGATAGTACCGTTGATGCATTCGCCGAGAGTAATTTTGTAGTATGTAATATCTTGCTCCGAGTTGGCATAAACAGTGTAGTTGTCTGTAGCCGGCATATCGAAGGTATAAGATGAAGTGGTAGCCAACTCTGTGCCTCCGGCACCTTCTGTCCAGTTAGTGAACTTATAGCCTTGAGCAGCAGTAGCCGTTACGGTTACTGCTTCGTTTTCGGCATATTGTCCTGCACCGGTAACAGAAGCGATGTTCGCGTCCTTATTTACTATGAGCGTATATACGCGGACGAAGTTGGCGGTGAGAGTGATGGATGCAGTAGGCATTGTAATTGTCAGCGGATGTTGTTGCTTTTGCTCATCCGTCAACGAGATACCGGTTGCCGTCCAACCATCAAATCTATAGTTAGCGGCTACTCCGCTATAATCAAAGGTAATCGACTTGCCTGCATCAACAGCACCACCGGAAGTGATAGGTGCATCATCTACCGTAGCCGTAACGGTTGCCTTGTCGGATGGATCAGCAGCGAACGTAGCGGTATAAACCGGAGTCTCTTCGGGCTTGGTAGTACGCTCGGTAGCGCAAATCTCGGCGATGTAGAAAGTTCCTGCGTTAGGTGTTGTGGTTGCAGAAGATACATTGAGGGAACTTGGAGTCCATTCGCCGGCTCTACCACCAGTACCATTGACGTAGATAATAACATTAGGATTATTCCAACCATTAGCAGCGCTACCGTTAACGTATGCATATTTCCAGAAGCCATTGGTGCTTGGTAATTCTGTTTTCTTTTGATCGTTACCATTACCATCGTCAAAACAGAAGGTAATCGTTTGCCCCGCTGCTGTCTTATAGTAGAAACCAAAACCGGTAGCACCATTAGATAAAGAAGAATTATAGCCGGCATCGCGGTTTACATTTATACCTCTATAATCACCCGAACCAGTCATTCCTTTATAGGTAAAGGCGAGTACGTTGTGATTAAAGAACCCATTGGCATCTGCTACAGATTCAACAGTCATCTCTTGATTACCATATCCTTGAGTTGTTGTGTTATTACCTGTAGCAATCATATTATCCACGTAAACATATTCGAAGGAGGCGGTGAGGGTGACATCGTTGGTTGGCATCGTGATAGTCAGCGGATTCTGTTTTTCTTGTTCAGACGTGAGCGTGATACCCTCTGCTGTCCAAGAAGCAAAACCATAGTGACTATTTGGCGTAGCGGTGATGATTACCTCATGAGTTTCACCCACTTCTTGAGAGGTAGGAGATACAGAACCATTTTCGCCGGCAATGACGGTCAATGTGTGTTTGGTAACCGCTACATCCACTTTGGTGGTGATAGTGAGATTGCTATTTACCGTCAGTGTGCACGGATTTTGGGTGTAGTCTGTTGTACCATCGTTGAACTTAACGAAGTCGTAACCACTAACTTCGTTCCAAGTGAAGATAACTTCTGTTCCTTCCGGCACTTCGGTACCGCTGGTGATAGTTTCATCATCCTTGATTTGTGCCGAAGTAGAACCGTATTCGGGTTGGTCAAATGTTACGGTGTAGTTGATGAATTTCTCTGTAATCTCTGTGGCACGGATTTCGGAGATATAAAGAGTACCAGAAGAAGGATTTGTATTGGTTGTTTCTCCACTGTGCGGCAATGTTGATGGAGTCCAATTTCCGGTAGCAGCATTGTTATCTGTTCCATTCATCCAAATAATAATATTGGAACCATTCCAACCATTTGCATGAGAGGATGCCACATAGACATATTTCCAAGCGCCATTGGTTCCGGGTAATTGAGTCTTCTTCTGATCACTTCCATTGTTGTAATCGAAGCAGAAAGCAATACTTGTCACTCCTGCGTCTGTCTTATACCAGAAACCAAAACCGGTAGCCCCAGTGGAAGAAGATGATTGATAGCCATTGTCGATGCTAATTATGCTATTACCATAATTACCGGACATGTTAGAATATTCTATCTTCAAAACCTTGTGCCCAAAGAACGCATCATTAGGATGTGTGTATGTGAATCCTGCGCTACCATTGTTGTGTGTGGCATTATTAACATCACCTGTTACAATCAAAGCATCTACTTTGGGTTTTTCTGCCCACTTGGTGTAGAGAGTAGCGCAGGTGGTATTTTTCCAGTTGCCGGAAGCGTCGGTATAATTCTCCACACTTGTGCAGAGAGTACCATCGGCATTCATGACCTTGGTGGTGTAAGTATTTTCGGCATAGAAGCCTTCTATTATATAATTATCACGCGTAGGAGCGGAGAAGTCTGTGGTTTCGCCAGAGTTATAAGTAACTTTGACACTACCATTATTGCCGTCACTTGCGTTCTTATCCAGCGTAATCGTATATTGCTTAGCTGTCCACTTGGCGTAGATGTCTTTGTTTTCGTGACTGCCGGTAGTAATTTGCGTGATGGGCGTTTGGAAATTGCTATCTATGTACCAACCGCCAAAGTCGTAACCTGCACGAGCAGAAGGAGCAGATAACGTGAACGAAGACTCGATATTATAAGATGTCGGGTTAGAGTGTTCTCCTACTTCTACATTATGATACGTAATAGTGTAGTTGATGATATTCCACGTAGCGGTAAGGGTTACATCATTATCAGGCATAGTAGCAGGTACTTCAGATGACCAGCCAGCGAAGGTATAACCTGTTTTGGTTGGTGTATTTGGAGCAGTAATCGTAGTTCCGTAGTCCACTGTGCCATGAGTATAATCACCTGTCAACTCGTCACCATCTGTATTCCACGTGAGGTTGTGTTGGTTGATAGTCCAGTGAGCAAAATACTCAACATCTTCAGAAGGTTTGTTTGTTCCTCCGACATTGTCGATTTGTGTACCGCCAGTTGTTTCTGTGAACCAACCTTCAAAATGATGACCTGTCCAGCTGGGGGTTGGTAACGATAGAACGGAACCATCGTAGGTATAGTCTAATACTTTCGTGTCCTGACTATCTATTTTACCTCCGTTAGCATTGAAAGTTATATGGCTTGTCTTCGGTGTCCACTTGGCGTAGAAAGTCTTGCTACCGGTGTTCGTGAGATTAAACTCACTACCTGCATCGTATTTCGTGCCGGTGAAAGAGGAATTATCAAACCAGCCTGCAAACGTGTAACCGGTTTTTGCTTCCGGCTCCGGGAAGGTGATGATGTTGTCAGCCAAACAAGACTTATATTCCGTGGACGTGTTCGTCTGCGCGTTATTATATACAAAGGTGGCGTTGTAATGCAGCACAAAGTGGCAGCAACCATTTTGAGCGGTGTTGTTTGTCCATATTTGGAAATGTCCGACTTGTTCTGCATCGGCTGATGTCAGACTACTGGAACGCCAAGTATCGGCTTTGGTTAGTACGCCCATCGTAGTGAATGCCACGGTATTGGAGAAACCAACCATATTGTTATCGCTGCGCGAACTATATACATAGCCACCGCCTTGTTTAGCAAGACCTACATAGAAACTCTTGCCTAACATATCAGAGGTTAGCGTAACCTGTGTGGTGTTCCAAACCGTACTTGCATTTTCTTGCACAAAAGCCATATTTACCCAACCTTCCTGATTAGGTGTTCCATACGAAAGACCATAACCTTGCGGGTCAAAACTGATATAGAGGTTGTCATCACCAGAATTATCAACGATTCTTAATGTTCCTATAGCCCCAGAAGCAGAACCTAAAGTTATCTTACAATCGGATTTCCCTTGCAAATTGGTGAAGGGCAACCAACCATACCACCAATTAGCCGATTTTGAATTCGCATATCCTAGGTTACTATTATACCATTTTCCATTATTTCCTACAAAGAAGTTTTCACTATATGTTGTTGCCGGTATAGCAAAATCAAAAATATAATAATACGGACTACTTGTTTCTGTGTGGATAAAATTCGATTTATCACCTCCTTCTGTATTCTGTAGGTGCATGGTATACGTTGAAGTTTCCCACAAAGTCCACTTGGCATAAATGGTTGTGTTGGTAGCAATCGGTGCTGCAAAGTCAAACGGAGTTGTGCATTCCGAATTGGCATACCAGCCCCAGAACTTGTAGTCATCAGCGGTTGGGTCTGCGGGTTTAGAAATGGTTCCGTTAGGAGAAGTGTAGAGCTCGTAATTGCCACCATGACCCATGAGGTTGACGGTAACGGTTACAAATTCAGGATAATGCACGGTTAATGAGGGGTTGTTTCCTGCAAAATTAACGGTAAAAGTATAATCACCGGCAGCCGTAGTATGAACACCAACATTCTTACCTCCGTCCAAATACCAACCTGTATTATCATGATACATTATCATGTTGTCATCCTTAGCGCCATGATTCGTATTGTTATCCCATATTTGGAACCAATAATCAGCATTAGCGGCTAAGTTCTGTATCGTCACACTAGCTTCTTGGTCTGTGCTATGACCTGTTGCTTTAACAAAATCATGTTGGGTTCCCCAATTTTCGCCATTGAAGGTTCCTTTCATGTACCACACAGTAGAGAGGTCTTCTGCCCACTCTAAGTAAAGAGTAGTTGCTTCTGTTGGTATCCATTCTCCAGAAGTAACAACCTCGCCATCAATAGCATTCTTATGCCACGCAACTTGTCTCCATCCATAAACAGGATTAACTGTGGGGGCAACCCAAGTATTACCGCAAGTAGCATCAAACGGACTGATGGTTTGCGAAGTAATACTTCCTAATTCATAAGAGATTGTATAGGTCTTCGTGGCAAAGGTGGCATTTACGGTAACGTCAAATTCTGGCATCTCGAACGTATTGTCCGTAACGGTTACCGTGTTAGAAGAATTTTCTGTTTCATAGACCTCCCACGCGGAGAACTCTTTGCAATCGTCTGTTGATGAAACTGCCAAGGTAATTGTCGTACCAGCATCAGCCTCTGTTACATCTTCATCATCTGCTTTAATAGTAAAGTCGCCTCCTGCGTGTGTACCTTTAGTAATTTCATATCCCGTTACCGGTACTTCGGTGCAGAAGACATCGTCAGAGGCGGTGATAGTAAATTTGTCATAATACATTGTCCACCAACTTTCCGAAGAACGAACAGCCACGATATAATCATCAGCGGGTTGAGCACTAAATGTATGCTCTAAATCACGCCATTTCTCATCAACATCACCACCTAACTTTTGATTAAATTCTTCAACTTTTTTGTATGATTTTCCTTCGCAAGTGAATACTTGAGAACCTGATTGTTTAGTTGAATATAAAGTAACGTACCCTGTTTTATCACGATATCTACTACTTGCTCTAATAACAAATGACAAATTAGCTGTTCCTGATGTTGAAAAGTGATAATATATATATCTTGAATCGGCACTGGCATTTTGTTTCATACTGATAAAGTGACCATTCGAAGCATCACTCAGCAAAGAACTAGCGTCACTACCATCACAATGTTTATCTTTATAGTATTCGCAAGTGGTTACTTCTGTCGGACTAACCATCTTTGATTCATCCTCTGCTTCCCAAGTTAATGTATTGGTGCAGACTTTGGTTTGTTTGCGGAAGGAGGCGGTATAGGACAGTTTGCTTTCATCTACTGTAATTGTACGAGGGTTATTGGTGTTTCCATCATCCCATTGAGCAAATTCATAGCCTGTTTCGGGAGTGGCGGTAACCGTGATTTGTGTACCTTCACTATAAGTACCACCATTTTTATCTACACTACCATGGGCACCCGCAGTAATCGTGATGGTGACTTGTTTGGCTTGTGCGAAGTTGGCTTGATAGTTCTTGTTTTCCGTCATCGTGAACGAGAATGGATTGTCTGTTGCCATGCTTGAACCTGTCCAATTAACGAACTTATAACCTGAATTCGGAGTTGCGGTAATAGTTACCTCGGTATTTTCCGAGATGGCGGAGTTATCTGTTTGGTCACTAACCGCAGAACCATTCCCATCATTGGTTAACGTCAAAGCATAGGTTGTGCCGCCACCAACTTCGGTCATGGTTAACTCTTTGAAGAAGAACTTATCGCTACCTTTGAACTCAATAGTGATAGTATGCTGACCGGCAGAGACACCTGTTATTGATGCAGATATTGTTGATGTAGTATTATCGCTTGCAAACGAGGCATCATTAAATTTACCCGATTTACCATCAATCTTAACGGTTGGTCCGGTGTAGGTGCCATGGTCTTTACATGCCACATTGAAGGTGAAACTTAGATCACCCCCATTAAAGGTATATGACTGACGAGAACAAGCTGTGGCATCGTTCTTAACCATTAAATAGCCCTCTTTCCCACCACCATTATTGGAGTTGCAGACATCGTCTTTACCTTTGTTCCAACCAAAGTCACTATCCACAATAATCTTGTCCTTATCGGAATAATTGCCGCAAGCATTGTACTGAGATTGCTGCCCATCTTGGCAACCTGCCGTTGTGTACACCACATTAAGGTTGGTGACAACATCTCCCCACAGCCCTATACTCAACGAGAGGAAGGCGATGAGGGTTAATGTTTTTGTAAAAATGTTTTTCATTCTGTTTGTTAATTTTAAATTGTTAATAATATTGTTTGTTTTGTTTAATATCTCTCACAGATTACACAGATTACACTGATTATTATTTATTATTCCTTTTTATTTTCGTTATGTTATCGTGAGCGAGCTCCCATAACCTAACAAAAACTAAAAAGTAACTGTAGGTTCGCTTTGCTCACCTCCTCGCGCCGCATACGCGTTGCCTAATAAATTCATTCCACAGATGCGAGTATATATTTGTTTCACTGCGTTCACCCGTCGTGTCTGCTACGCAACCACCTTATAAAAATTTCACAGATGGCGAGGGTACGGTTTTTGCCGTTTTTACGAACACCCTTCGGTGATCCTTCGGTAACCTCTCGGTGATCCTTCGGTCAGGTCACGTTATTGTAATACCCCTTTCCCTAGATACGGTTTTCCCGTTTCATCGGGACAACCATGCGTACATCCTATAAAGTGCTACCGAAGTTATCCTTCCTTAATCACACCCCTATACACGTGCGTATATGCGGGCGACAAACGCACCAATCAGCCGCGTAAAAGCGGCTAACGGTAGCGGTATGTCGTTTATCTTAACGGACGATCTTCATCGTCTGTTTGTCTCCATTCACACGTACTACATAGATACCCGGAGCCAGTTCCGGCATCGTAGCACCTTCCACTGCTGCCACACGACCGCCCATGGTCGTGTAAATCTCCATATACTTAATCTCTACAGGACGAACCTGCTCTATCGCCGTAGGCGTAACACCACCATCCTCTTGCAGCACCGCGCAAGCAATAGTCAAGATACGAGCCTTGGCGGACTTGAACATAATAGAACTAACCGTCGTGATGGCCGATAAGTCAACCACTAAACAGCTGTCACCCCCTTCAATCTTACCCACTTCAGCCGGATCGGAATCGCCATTCACATAGAAGGTAATAGCCTCTCCTTCACCTAATGTCTCCGCAAAAGTGAAGACTAAAGTATTATACTTCGTCCAATCGGCAGACAGATTCCAGCCGCAAGCAGCCCAATCGCCTTGGAAGTTAATCTGCTGCTTAGCTACATCAAACGTCGTGGACCAGTTCGTGTTCGAAGCCGACAGAGTCAATGCCGTACCCTCCGGGCAGTCACCTACCGGCGTGGGAGGTGTGGGAGGCGTGTCACCACCTTCGCCTTGCAGCACCGCGCAAGCAATAGTCAAGATACGAGCCTTGGCGGACTTGAACATAATAGAACTAACCGTCGTGATGGCCGATAAGTCAACCACTAAACAGCTGTCACCCCCTTCAATCTTACCCACTTCAGCCGGATCGGAATCGCCATTCACATAGAAGGTAATAGCCTCTCCTTCACCTAATGTCTCCGCAAAAGTGAAGACTAAAGTATTATACTTCGTCCAATCGGCAGACAGATTCCAGCCGCAAGCAGCCCAATCGCCTTGGAAGTTAATCTGCTGCTTAGCTACATCAAACGTCGTGGACCAGTTCGTGTTCGAAGCCGACAGGGTCAATGTCGTACCCTCCGGGCAGTCGCCTACGGGCTTAGGAGTAGGCGTGTCGCCGCCACCTTCGCCGCCTTCGCCGCCTTCACCACCACCTTCACCACCGGCAGCGATAACGACAGTAGAGAAATAGAACTTATCAGAGCCTTTGAAGTCGATAGAGATATCGTGCGTACCGGCGCTAACGGTAAGCGTGGTAGAGATGTCCTTCTTATCGAAGTCGTTGTCAAAAGTGACTTGACCAAACGAAGCGGTTTTGCCATCAATCGTGATGGTAGGACCGGTATAAGTACCATGGTCTTTGCACTGAACGGGCATCGTGATGGTGATGTTTCCCGCAGCGAAAGGATACGACTGACGCGAGCAAGCGGTGACGTCGTTCTTCATCATTACTAAGCCGTCGATCTCACCACCGTTATTGCGGTTGCAGACGTCGTCTTTGCCTTTGCTAAAGCCGAAATCACTGTCAAGGATGATCTTGTCCTTGTCGAAGTAATTGCAGGTGTTGTAGGACTGGTCCTCCGAACCCACTTGGGTGTAAACGAGGGACAGGTTAGCGATTGTTTGGGCGCTCATGCTTACTGCGAAGCAGAGGAGCAAGATTGTTGTAATTTTTTTCATGTTGTTGTTTTTGTTTATGTTTTTTATCTCTCACAGATTACACTGATTACACTGATTTTCTTTTTTTATTTCCTCCTATTTATTTATTCTCGGATTGTGAGTAAACTCCCATCCATCAAATAAATCAATAGTAGGGACGGTCTCACTTCGCTTTGCTTCGCTCACCCGCCGTGTCTGCATTCGCAGCCACCTAATAAAAATTCCACAGATGGTGAGGCGGAGTAATAAATTATTAAAAGATCATTTCACAGATGGCGAGGCGGAGATTCCGGATAGCCCGGAACGCTGCGCTTGACCGGAGGGGCTAGGTGGTCATAGGTAATCCTAGGGAGGACTAGGGGGGACTAGGTAATCCTATAGGGACCTAGGGGACTAGAAAGCCTTGCGGATTCTGTGTAATTTCCTCCCAATAATTTATTATTACAACGCGCCGTTGCGCGGTGTGGAAGGTGATGTCGATTCCGACGAGAGCCTTCCTTTTACTTTTTTGTTTTTGTTAGGTTAGGGGAGTTTGCTCACGAAAACGTAACGAAAATAAAAAGGAATAATAAATTATATATCTTCTGCGGAATCTGTGGAATCTGTGAGAGACCAAGACTCATCGCAGAACGGGAGATATAATCAAAAAAAATCAAAGATCACTTGAGATTGGGCATGTGGGCGCGGTCGAGGACGTAGTCGTTTTTCCAAGCTTCCTGCCACCATTCAATGGTAGCATGCTGGTGCGGCGTAGAAGTGTCCGTAAACTTAACGGAGTTAGGATTAGCACTCTTGGTGCGATTGCTATCGTACCACGGCATAAACCAAGACCACGTAGCTCCCATTTCCCATATATCTTTTATATTACTTGCGTTACCAAACTCAGAAAGCGTAATCATCTTATTCGGATAGTTATACTCGTCATAACCAAAACAGTTATAGAACGACGGAGCCGTCTTATTGTATATATCGCGTCCGATGATATCCACATACTTATCTCCCGGATACCATTTCTGGTCAGAGCCCTGCGTGGTCCACACCCAAATGAGGTTATTCAGTCCGCAGGTCTCTACGAAATAATGCCACATATATTTCCACAAAGCCACTTCGGTAGCGGCATCGCCGCCTTTTCCCCACCAGAACCACTGTCCGGAAGCCTCGTGGAAAGGACGCCAGATAACGGGGATATTCCGATCCTTGAAGCCCTTGAGGAACTGCGCCGCCGTAGCTAAATCTTGAGTGAAGATCTTATTCTCCCACGTTCCCTCCTTCAGTGCATTAGCCGGAACAAAAGAGGTCTCGTTAGGTTTATAGGTTGAGTTGTTGGAAGCAGTAGAGGTAGCTTGGGTCTTAGGAACCATCTGGTGCCACATTCCGGCAACGAGTCCGTTGTTTTGCCACCACTGTTCGTACACCTCGTAAGAGGCGTACTGTTTCTTTGCCCAGTCATCGGTCATAGTAGCCTGTATAAGGTCAAAGCACGTGAGGGCAGGATAATGCCCGGTGTGATAATTGACCCACTCGGCTTCGTTGGTATTCCAACTCACGCACGCCATAGCTCCGGAGATAATCTTCCGTTTATAGCACTTGCGCAAGAAGTTATATACATTCTGCGCTTCCTTAGTAGGATTAGGTGTACATAACGGGTCGCACGCGAAAAGCGTGGTATCTTCGGTGATAGGAGGATTGACGGGGAAGGTATCCTTTCGTTCCTCCTGTTTCTGTTCCTGCTCGGGCTCGTTCGTAGGCTTACAGCTATTCAACAGCGTGACCGAACAGATCATACAGAACGCGCTCACGTACAATATAAACTTGTCCATTGCGATAGAGTTTTGTTGTATTATTATGTTGGTTGATTTGATTTAAGTTTGCGGGTTGGGGGTCGGGTTTATAAGGGTCACCCGTATAGACGGTGCAGGTCTTAGCGTCCGATTTCCAAGCGTCGTATATCTTCTGTCCCCAGTTACATTGCTGTCCGTTGGTAGATTGGGTAGCCGGCGTACCATCATATTGGTTAGAGACCATATCGAGGTATCCTACTTTACCACCGTTGCCCCACCAAGACCAAGAACACCACCCTACCTTACTATCCTTACACTTACGGATGATAGCATCCTCATCGACATCGCCGTCGGAATGGTACCAGCCGAACTCACCGATACAGAGGCAGAGGTTCTGGTTGAGTACGTTTTGGATATTACTCTCCACATCGCCCGATTTGCCGGCTGCGCCATACATGTGAATGGAGAATATCACGTTCTTATCGGGATCGGCATTGAGGACGTTAGAGCCATAATAAGGAATGGTCGTTGTATGCTGTCCCCAGCCATCGGCATCCACCATAATACAGTGTTTCAGTCCGGCATTACGGAGGGTAGAGATAACCTGTTTATAGCCTTTCTCCCAGTTATTGGAATCCCACTTGCCACCCCACTCGTTAGCGATATTGATGATGACGGTGTGCTCGTGTCCCTTCAACGCAGAAGCCACGTCAACCCAATAATCCGCCATTGACTGGAGGTCGTCTATCTTATCCGATCCGGTGACGTCGTGGACTTCAACGATGAGAATCATATTATTCTGCTCGCAGCAAGAGATAATATCCGTGAGCATCGAGGTAGGCACTTTCGAGTATTGCAATCCGGCTCCTAAAGCGACGCGGACGGCATTGGCTCCTTTCTCACTCATCTTAGCAATCTGGCGCGTATAGCCATACTGATGATACCACGCCAAAGCGAGATTCGTGCCCCGAATAACAAACTCGTTATTCTTAGCATCTAATAGTTTGGTGCCGCTGACGATAAATCCGTGGTTGCCGGTAGGGGGCGTAACTTCGCCACCGCCTCCTCCGCCGGTACCACTACCGCTCAGATAAGCAGACGTAAGCGTGAGCGAACCCGATTCGCAACTGATGACGATCTTATCCACCGCGTGTTTCTTACTCGCATTCAGGTCGGCAGAGACTTGGGTTGCGCCTATTCCGAACATAACCTTAACGTCCGGGGCATTCTCACCGGCATAATAGACTTGTAAGTTTCCTCCCTGATTAGCAGAATTGAACTTCACGATCACCGAGTTATATTGGGAACAGTTCATTCCACCCAGCCACCAACCGGCGCCTCCCCAGTTCGAGAAGGTGATGGTGGAGCCATTGATAGAGGTGGACCACAGGTCTTGCAACTCGGAAAGAGGTAAGGTATAGTCCGCTTTGACGCTCAACGAGGCAAGGGACAGGAGGATAAGAACGAGGTATTTCTTCATCGGCTTATTTCGTGGGTTCTAATAATACAATACGTGGGTTATCAATACAAATATGCACATTGTGTTTGCTTGCCGCGTCGCAACATTTACCAAACAGAATCATGTTAAACTTAGAATAGGTCTTTGCCGACAGGTCGTCTAAGATCAAGTCAGTGCGTCCATCGGTTGAGAAGAGACCTAACTTATCGTACTTAAACTCGGTCAAGGGGATAGTGAAGGTCTCCCAACCATCGGTTTTGAACTCTTGGATAGTCCACGTGTCGGACTTAGCGTCGCCATCCACGAGCCACGGAGCCCATTGGGCTTGGGGAGTAGTGGAAGCCCCGTCATCGCCTAAGGAGAACTGCCCTGCTACGGGTTCAAACCAGAAGTGCAGCGGTATATCCGACCAAGAGATGACATTCGCCTCAAAGCGCAAGCCGTACTTGGTCATATCCGCTCCGGCGGGTTTGAGGTAAGGACGACGAATCTCTTGATATTGGTCCCAATAACAGCCTGCCAGATCCTCTTGGCTCCAGAACCATTCGGCTACTTGGTCGCGCTTGATAAGGCAATAGAAGCCGTCGCAAGGGTTCTCGTCCGAATAACGCCCAATCTTCCACGGGTTACCATAGTATCCGTTTTGGAAGATCTCCTCGCCGTGGTTGAAGTCGATGATGAGGTTGGTCTTATCGCGGAAGCGGAAGAGAGATTGCGTCTGTCCGTATTTACTGCTAACGGTGATCGGTCCTTCGCCACTGCCTTCGGGCACGATACAAGAGATATTGTTTCCGTCAAAAGAGGTTACGGTAGCCTCGATAGAATCGGTACCTAATGTATCGCGGAACCAGACTTGAACAGGTTCGTAGAAGAACGAGCCGCGGATGACAGCCGTCTCGCCATCGGGTACGTATTCGCATTTGAGACGATTCAAGCGAGGTGCCGGAATAAACGTCTCAAAGGGACAGGATGTCTCCAAGTTATCGGCAGTGATAACGCGCAGTTTATAGGTGTGGTTCTCCGAGAAAGGAACGGACAAGATAATCGCCTTTGCCGTAACGTAGGTGGAGTTGAGCGTAGCCTTATCGTTATCGAAATAGACTTGGTTAACGGCTTGCAGGTTAGAACCTACGATGACGATGGTTTGCAGTTTCTCCGCCTTGTAGATAGCGGAATCCGCCTTGGCAGGGTCGGTAATACGTACATAGTCAATGACAGCGGGTTTACCATTCCCTTTCAACTCATCCTTTTTGCAGGAAGCAAAGAGGACCATAACTATGCTTAATAAAGCAATCGAGATATAAAAATGCGTTCTCATACTTAATCGTTATAATAGGGTTTAGGATCCTCATTCAAACTGGGCATCGCCGTAATCTCCGAACCCGGAACGGGCAAGGTAAGCATCTTTGCCGTCACTAAGATAGGTTCGTAAGAGGGGTTAGGCGTGATATAGGGTTCCCACGTGTTCTCATTGGTGAGCGAGCGGAGAGCCTCATCGGGATAGTACGAGCGGTGGCGTTCCATTCGATTGAGATAAGCCACGGCACGTTTCTCGTCACGATAGGACATACGCTTGATGTCGAAGAAGTTAATTCCTTCTAAGGCGAACTCACAACGACGCTCAAGGATGAGGTCATCATAAGAAATGGAAGATACTTCGGGCAGTTGTGCGCGGTCGTGGTGGATACGGTTGAAGACGGTTATTGCCAGCGGGTCGGTGGTGGATTCGCCACTACCGATGCACGCCTCCACATAACAGAGATAGACATCCGCCAGACGGAGCAGATAGGTGTTGTTTCCGGCATCCTGTTGATCCCCCACTCCACCATCGCAGTCAGCCGATTTGCCGAGCACATATTTCTTGACATTAGCGAGCACCTCGTTGTTATCTTCGAGTTTGTTTCCCGCTGCGTCGCGACGTACGAAATAGTAGGTATAGCCACCTTCGGCTTTATTGATATTAGGATAATAATCGCCTAAAGTCATATACACCCATTGACGGCGTGCATCCGCGGGATCGTAACTCTCTTGGAGGCTGAGGGTAGGTCCTTTACCTTGTCCCCAAGCGATATCGCTGACGAAGGTACTACGGCTCCAGTGAGCAGTGCGGCTATTACCCATCGCGTAACCCCCAACCATGTTTTGGATAGCTAAGAGGGACTCGCCGCAGTTATTCGCCTCGATGTCAAAGAGAGTCGAATAATCAGGATAGAGGGTCAGACCGGAGTTGTTGATCACTTCCGCAGCGAAGGTCTTCGCTTTCTCGAAATACTCGGCGGACTTAGCATTGGTAAGGTGCGAAGCCATCGTCAGATAGACTTTCGCGAGCAGTCCTTTCGCCGACCAGCAGGTAGGCAGTCCGCGAACCGATTGGGTGGGAGGAAGGATAGCCTGCGCATATTCAAGGTCCTCAACGATGAAGCGATATACGTGGTCTTGGGTATTGCGATAGAGGGTGGTATTCATCATATTGAGGTTATCCTCAACGATGGTGACAGCCCCCCAATACTCCGTTAATAAATAATACGCGAGTGCGCGGGCGCAACGTGCCTGTGCCAGTCCTTGTTTGATAGCGTCTTCCGAAACGCCCTGTTTGCGCGCAGCGGTCGGCATATCATTGATGATGTTATTAGCAAACGAGATGACACGGTATAAGCCGGTCCAACCTTGGGTGAGGTAGGTGTTGTTAGAACCAAAAGTCATGTAGTAGAACTGTCCTTCTTGGTCATAGGTATAGAACAAGTCGCCTGCCAATTCGTCCCCTGCCATCCACATAAAACTCATTTGGAAATTACTCCACGTCTTAGCGGAATAGAGGGAATAGCAATTTTGCTCAATGGCTTTGGCGGAAGTGTAGTAGTTATCCGCGGTGAGCGTGTCCTGCGGTTGGTTATTTAAGAAGGAGCACCCTACCAAAGCAGAGGTCAGCGTCAATGTTACAACGAAACGAACTATATTTTTCATAAAACTATCCTCCTATTTTTAGAATACAACATTAACACCAAACGTGAATACTCGGGGAGCAGGATAACGACCCATGTCGATATTCGCCATTCCGGCTTGTTGGTTATAAGCACCTATCTCCGGATCGTAGCCCGAATACTTAGTGAAAGTATAAACATTTTGCGCATTAAAATAGAGTTTGAGGCTCGACATGTGCGCTTTCTTGAGCAAGTCAGACGGGAAGTTATACGCCAATGTCAAGTTCGCGATACGCAGGAAGGAAGCGTCTTCCAGCCAGCGGTCCGACATTCGGTTGTTTCGGTTGACGTCGATGGTGGACCAACGCGGCATAGATGGCGTGTTAGCGATATAGACATTCGTTATGTCTTGGTTAGAAGCGTCGCCATCGCGATAAGCATAGCGAGCCCGATTGGTGACGCTCTTGGCTTGGTTATCCCACAGCGAGTTAAGACCCTCAATCTTCACGCGGGTGTAGTTTAAGATCTGACCACCCACAGAACCCACGAAGTTCACACCGAGGTCAAAGTCCCAAATACGGAAGGAGTTACTCCAACCAAGCGTAAACTTCGGCGTTGGGTCGCCAATGATTTTCTGGTCGGCATCGGTGATCTTACCATCGCCATCCAGATCTTTGAAGCGGATATCGCCTACCCACACGCCCGAAGACTTGTCGATACGGTTGTTATCCTTACCATCATTCACCTGTACGGGACCATTCTTAATCTCGTCCTCGTTCATGAAGTAACCATCAGTCACGAAGCCGTAGAAGCAGCCCATAGGTTGTCCTTCCGTAATAATAGTAGCCGTTTGGAACTCTGAGTACCAGTCTAACTTACCATAGATAGGCGTGTTCTGCTTGTCCAAAGCGAGTACCTTATTACGGTTGAGGGAAACAACAATATTGCTAGTCCATTCAAAAAGTTTAGTTTGCACAGGAACAACGTTCAGCGCGATATCTATACCGCGGTTGCGCACCTTACCGATATTCTGCATCGGGGTAGCGATACCGTCCCAACGTGCCTCACCGCCTAAGATAGACGGGACAGAGGGGGTCAGCAGGAGGTCTTTCGTATCCTTATTATACAGATCCACCGAGAGGTCAATACGGCTATTCATCAGCGCAATATCCAGACCGAGGTTAAACTGCTCGGAAGCCTCCCATTTCAAGTCGGGATTGGAGAAGTTCGACATTCGGTAACTGGTGCCCATCGGAGTCATCACCGGCATCATCACAGAGCCATAGAGGTAGTTATCAATGTTTGAGTTACCCACTTGACCATAGCCGAAACGGATTTTCAAGTTAGAAATCTCTTTGACCTCTCTGAGCCAAGGCTCCTGACTCATACGCCAAGCCAATGCCACGGACGGGAAACAGCCCCAACGATTGTTGGGTCCGAACTTAGAAGAGGCGTCGCCACGCACGGTTACGGTAGCGAGATAACGGTTGTCGTAGTTATAGTTGAAACGACCGAAGACGGACATCGTACGGGCATCATCCTTCCAACCGTTATTGGTGACGTATTCGCCGTCGGTAGTGATAACTTGGATATCATCGCTACTGAGGTTTTTCTTTTGGAGAGACGAGCCTTCCCACGCGGATTTGGACATTTCAAAACCGACCATCACCCCGAGGGTGTGTTTGCCCTTGAAGGTTTGGTTATAGGTGCCGTACGTCTTCCACAGCCAATAGGTTGAGCGGTCGTTTTGCTCCATAATCTTATTGATATTGTTCTCAATACTTCCGAACTTATAGGTCGGAACGAAGCCGGTGTTCTTAGCTAAGTTAGCATCGAAGGAGAACTCGGTACGGACATTGAAATAATCGGGAACGATATTAAACTGGGCATACAAACCACCCATTGCGCGGTCACGAACGAGTGTGTTATTCTTTTGCAGCGCCATGGCTACCGGGTTATAACTCGTGGAGGAGTTGACAGTAGAGGGACCGGAGTAGTTTCCGTCAAAGTCTTGCACCGGAATATCCGGCTGCATCGTGAGAGACTGCATCAAGACACCATCTTGTCCGTCGTTTTGAATAATCTTCTCTTTCGTGCGAGCATAAGAGAGCGAACCGCCTAACTTGACGTACTTGTTAAACTCGTGGTCAATGTTTGTACGCAACGAGAAACGCTCGAAGTTAGAACCAATGATGGTACCATCCTGCATCGAGTAGTTACCCGATACGGCAAACTGGGTACCCTTCATTCCGCCCGTTAAGGAAAGCGTGTGGCTATGCATGATTGCTTCACGCGTGATAGCACTCTGCCAATCCGTACCGGCACCCAGCAAACTAAGATCGCGATAGGCCTCGTTCAAGGACGATGCACTTCCCTCGTTATAAAGGTCTTGTTGGTACTGCGCATAGTCACGTAAGTCCATCAGAGGCAGTTTCTTAGCAAACGTCTGCACACCGACATAGCCATCGTAGGAGATGTTCATCTTACCTTCCGTACCATGTTTGGTAGTGATAATCACCACACCATTAGCACCGGCAGCACCATAGATAGCGCATGCGGAAGCGTCTTTGAGCACGTCCATCGAGACGATGTCGCCCGGAGCAATAGCCGCCAAAGGGCTAACGCGGTTCTGGCCATTGGAACCACCCGCCCAGTCGAAACCGGCAATACTTGTTCCCGAACCGTTCATGGGAATACCATCGATGATATACAGCGGTTCGTTGTCTCCGTTGATGGAGGTAGCACCGCGAACACGGATACTGGAAGCAGCACCCGGAGCACCGGAGTTAGAAGACACTTGGACACCGGCAATACGACCTTGAATCATCTGGTCAGCATTGACGGAAACGGTTTGGCGTAATTTCTCGCCCGTCACCGAGCCAACCGAACCCGTAAGATCCACCTTACGCATGGTTCCGTAACCAACAACGACCACCTCATCGAGCACTTCGGCATCCTCCTTGAGGGTGATGGTGAGTTGTTTTTGGTTTCCGACGACTACCTCTTGGGTCTTATAACCAATAGAGGAGAAAACGAGAGTTGCTCCTTTAGCAACTGTGAGAGAGAACATGCCATCAAAGTCCGTGATAGTACCTGTGGACGAACCTTTTACCAGCACATTAGCACCAATCATAGGTTCGTTGCCGTTCGTACCATCAAGTACGGTTCCGACAATCTCGATGTCTTGCGCCATCATCATCAACGACGAGAACAAAAGACAGATGAGTAAATAGTGTTTTTTCATAATCTCCTTCGCGCGTGTACGCGGTAATATATAATGTATAGAGATTACAGGCCAACCCAATGACCTGTAACCAAAAGATTAGAACTGAGTTCCCAGAACGTTCATGCGAACATCACCTTGCTTGATAACCAGTTGTCCGTTCTCGAAAACTTTAACAGCAACTTGGTTAGCCTTTACCGTGTTCAGACCGGTACCACTCTTAGAGTAGAACTTCGTGCTAATGAGTTCGGACTCGCCGTCATAAGTATTGAGGATCACACCGGCAGCTTGGCTGTCAGCACCGATAACCCAAGTGTTTCCGCCTTTCTTAGCGTACTTGATGAGGTCTTTCACTAAATACTTATAGTCAGCAGCACCCGTACCATCAAGGATGTTACCAATCTCCTCTTGAGGATTGTACCAGTCATCCATAGCCACGAGTTTAGCAATACCGTAACCTAATTTCTTTTCACCACTGAGCACATTGATGCGGAAAACAACCACGTCGTTGGGATTCATAGCCTCTAATTGCGATTGGAAGATCTTAATTCCGTAGTCACCGTTCTCAACGCCACCAACAATCGGTTGAACCTCAGTAGCACCGGAGATATCGTAAGGATCAGCGCCACCTTCTACCGTGCAGCTCTTAACCACTACATCACCCATCATCTCGGATTGGATATACACTTTTTGAACGGCACTTTTCTTCGCTGCGTTCAAATCAATACGGATGGTTCCGTTACCCGGGGTACCAATTTTTTGCTCATAACCATTGGATTGAGTTGCAGTACCATACTCAACGTTGATAGCTACTTTCCAATCTACAGGCTCAATCTCAAGAACAACAGCATTGTAATTGGTCCAAGGCTCTCCGCCGATCCACCAACCGGCACCACCTTCCCAAGCCATCGGGAAATGAATCGTGTTACCACTAACCGTAACGCCTCCCCAATCGGTACCGCCATTAGCTTGACCGCACTTGCTCATGGGAAGATCCATGTTCTGAGCGAACATCATTGCGCTAGCCAAAAGAGCGCAAACAAAAGATAAAGTTTTTTTCATCGCTTTGATAAAATTTAAAAGTTAAAACAATAATATTTACTATACGGGAAAGCCCCGATTTTCTTACTAAATAAAAATCGGTGCAAAGGTACTGCTTTTTTGAGAATAATTTTTGCACAATCTTATCAAAGACTAATACAAAAGTGTTTTTCCCTTAAATCAGCATCTTATTTTTCTTGTAAAGGCGCCTAAAATCCTTTGGAGTGATACCTTTGACGGCCTTGAACTGTCGATTGAAATTACTTAGATTATTAAACCCGCACGAGTAAGCAATTTCGGATATACTACGTGACGTATCGACCAATAATCGGGAAGCGTGACCGAGGCGTACGTTTTTAACGTACATAAAGACCGGTTGTCCTGTCATTCGCTGGAAAAAACGCGCCAAAGAGACGGGTGTCATATTGATTAGTCGAGCTATATCAGACAAACGTATATCCTCAAAATAGTGATTTTCAACGTACTGCATTATTTTCTGTACGCGACGAGAATCGGGTTTCGTTTCCTGTTGAGAAAAGGCTCCGGAGGATAAGATTCTACTACTTTCATCTCGTGCTAATGTATTAAGAATAGTCAAAAATAGTAAAATATTATCAAAGTTCTCCTTCGTTTCAAGCATTTGTTCCAAAAGAGGGAAGACGCGCATTATTGCCGGTTGAGAGAAAACAAGTCCTTTTTTTGCCTTTTCCATCATCCGTCTGATAGCTAAATACTGGTTTTTATCTTGCAAAGAAGGAGGTAAAATAGAATTGAGTTCAAATTGAATGGATATCTCCCGAATGTTATCGTTCGTACACACACCTTGCTCCCACGCATGTTCCACAGGTCCGACAATCAGCACCAAATCTAAGTTTGGGATAGTCTCCGTACTATCCCCCACAATGCGATTTAATCCTTCTCCACCATAAACAAAATTAAGTTCACAAACATTGTGTTTATGAATAGGGAACGAAAATTCTCGCTTATATCGCTCAACGATATAAAGCACATCTTTATCCGACAATGGCGGAATCTCAAAAAGAATGGAACTATTCATGGCGTAATCTATTTCAAAAAACAAGCAATGCCTATCCCGACATAACGTCAGGACAGGCACCGCCTACCTTATTTTATTATACATTGCCTTTTTATATGCGAATATACGCCCCCCCCCAGAAAGGTGTAGGCTTCGCGCTATTTATAAGGTCAAAAATATTCATAAAAAGTCTAATTTTATACAATTTGGCTGCAAAGGTACAACTTTTTTTTGAATTGTGCAAGTTTTTTAGTACAAAATATCTAATTGTAGCACAGGATCGTCGGTGGTGGTGAGGGGTTGCCAAGCGGGAAGACCTTCGCCGTTGGGATTACCTGTCTTACAGAAGTTCGAATAGTAATGAACGAACCGATTGGAGAGTTCATAATCCGCCGGCTGCCAGTCATACACCTTGTTTGTGCTGAGGTTCCCCATCGCGTATTCAATCTCCGAGGAATGGACTGCCCCCTTGAGTTGCGGGTCGCGCGAACGGCAGAAACGATAGCGATAGACGGGTTGATTAGCCTCAAACTGGTAGGTGCAGAGGTTACGCGTGATATCCGCAATGAACAAACCGAAATACGACGAGTCGAGCGGATAGCCCTCCAGCGAGTTCCATCCGGCAAGCAAAGGCACTTGGGCTTGCTCTTTATTTATATATAAGGAGTCGGGGTCAGCCGTTAGCACGTATCCATCGACCACCACTTGAGGCATTGAGGACAGCGCATACGCTTGCAAGAGTTCGTCTGCGGGCATCGCACGCAACTGAGCGAGGGACTTGCCTTGCGTGAGTGCTTGTCCTTGTTGCTCGGCTTGCGTTAAAGGTGTAGCGAGAGCCGGATGAACATGCGCACCGGAAGAGAGGATAGCGCCTGCTATATGGTCTTTAGCGAGCGGCGAGATCATCAGCAACGACACCGAGAACGAGCCTGCACTCTCACCGGCAATAGTGATGCGGTTAGGGTCGCCTCCGAAAGCAGCGATATTGTTTTTCACCCACTCGATGGCGGCGGCTTGATCCATGAGTCCGTAGTTACCCGAACCGTGATAGTCGGTCTCGGCACTGAGTTCGGGGTGAGCGAAGAACCCGAATATATCCTCGCGGTAGTTAGCCGTGACGGTCACCACACCGGTGGCTGCCATCGCGGCACCATCGTAACGGTACTCACTGGCGCTACCGCCTATCCAACCACCTCCATTGAAATAGATAAGGACGGGTTGTTTATCGGTGGTGCGCTTGGCAGAAGTCCAGACATTGAGATAAAGACAGTCCTCCGAGAACGCCGGTCCGCGGAAGACCATATCCGAATAGCGAGGAAGTTGTATCGGGTCATTGGCAAACGCTTGTGTAGCGAGTACCCCACTCCACGGCTGCACGGGTTGAGGAGCCTGCCAGCGCAGGTCGCCTACGGGTGCCGCAGCGTAAGGGATACCGAGGTAAGCCTTGACTTGTTCGGTGAGTTGGACACCCTCAATGGCTCCGCCCTCGACAGTAGTTTGAAGGGAAACGGGGGAGCAGGAGGTTAATAGCGCGAACGCTATTATTAGTGTAGAGTGGAGAGTGGAGAGTGTAGAGAAGTTAGAAAGTTTAGAAGTTGATAGTTTAAAGTGTAACATGATTGGGAAAGAGTTTATGAAGTTCATATTTTTCTTGTTCGAGGTGGGCAGCAAATGCCTTAGCCTCGGGTGTATCGGGGAGAAGAGGACGATGGTGCTCGTCGAGCCATAGTTGGTGGAGGCGGTTCATGTTGCGCAAGGTGGCGTCGTCGAAATACGTACCGCAGAAACGCTCCCAAATAATATCGACTGCCACTTCAGAAGGATGAAGCATGTCGGGGGCATAATAACGATAGTCGCGAAGTTCGTCCAGCACCACCTCGTAACTCGGGAAATAGTGTACGGCCGGTTCTTTCGTCCGCTCTAACAAATCAACGGCTTGGAGGAGGATGGCTTTGGAGAGTTGGTTTTCGTGAAGACCATCTTTCTTATGGCGGATGGGAGAAACGGTGAAAATCCAACGTTTGTCCTTATAGCGTTCGAGGATAGGTTGCCACAGAGTGACGATCTCGTTCACCGTTAAGCGACGGCGGATAAAGTCCGAAGCGGGACGCTTCTCGCAGTTGTCCACGACGGCTGAAAGATGTTTATCAATATAGACCCAAGCGGTGCCGAAGGTGACGATGATGACATCGGCTTGCGGGGCGTAGTCGTCTATATGGTGGGCGATAGAGACAGGGTTATAGAGGGTGCCCGTCGGATTGGCGGTCACGCGGAGATAGGACTCGCGCATCTTGTCCGCTATACGGTCCGAGAAACACGAACCGAGAAGCAGGAGGCGGTCATCGAGGTTGATGCGCCAAG
>JAKSNE010000199.1 GCA_024400135.1 Paludibacteraceae bacterium | reverse complement strand
GCTAGATACCTTTGCCACTACAGTGCTTAACTTCTGTGTTCGGGATGGGAACAGGTGTGGCCACTGCGCTATCGTCACCAGGCAATTTTAATTATGTAAGAGAGAAACTTTGTTCCCTGAACACTGAATACTATTTAAAACATGTGTCTTTCATTAAGTCAATTACCGCTATTTTAATTTACTTATTAGTGAAATTAAGTCCTCGAGCTATTAGTATCGGTCAGCTGAATACATTACTGTACTTACACTTCCGACCTATCAACCTCCTAACTTTGGAGGGCTCTTACTTCTTGCGAATGGGAAGTCTAATCTCAAGGTTGGCTTCACGCTTAGATGCTTTCAGCGTTTATCCGTTCCATAGGTAGCTACCCAGCCGTGCCACTGGCGTGACAACTGGTTTACCATTGCTATGTCCATCCCGGTCCTCTCGTACTAAGGACAGGTCCTTTCAAACTTCCTCCGCCCACGATAGATAGGGACCAAACTGTCTCACGACGTTTTGAACCCAGCTCGCGTACCACTTTAATTGGCGAACAGCCAAACCCTTGGAAGGTACTTCCCCTCCAGGATGTGATGAGCCGACATCGAGGTGCCAAACCGCGTCGTCGATGTGAACTCTTGGACGCGATCAGCCTGTTATCCCCAGGGTAGCTTTTATCCGATAAGTTACGGCCTTTCCACTAAGAAAACCGCAAGATCACTAAGCCCGACTTTCGTCCCTGCTCGACTTGTAAGTCTCGCAGTCAAGCACCCTTATGCCTTTGCACTCGTAACCTGATTTCCAACCAGGCTGAGGGTACCTTGGGGCGCCTCCGTTACAATTTGGGAGGCGACCGCCCCAGTCAAACTACCCGCCTAACACTGTCCCCTACGCTGTAAACGTATAGGTTAGATTAATCGCACTTCTAGAGTAGTATCCAAACGACGACTCCATCTAAGCCGAAGCCTAAACTTCAAAGTCTCCTACCTATCCTGTGCAAGAACCACAATTAATCAATATTAAGTTATAGTAAAGCTCCATGGGGTCTTTCCGTCTAGTCGCGGGTAACCTGCATCTTCACAGGTACTAAGACTTCACCGAGTCTACAGCCGAGACAGCGCCCAAATCGTTACGCCTTTCGTGCGGGTCAGAACTTACCTGACAAGGAATTTCGCTACCTTAGGACCGTTATAGTTACGGCCGCCGTTCACTGGGGCTTCAATTCAGAGCTTCGCCTTGCGGCTAACCCCGGAATTTAACCTTCCAGCACTGGGCAGGCATCACCTCATATACATCGCCTTGCGGCTTAGCATAAAGCTGTGTTTTTGATAAACAGTTACTTGGGCCTCTTCACTGCGGCCTACTTGCGTAGGCACTTCTTCTTCCGAAGTTACAAAGTTATTTTGCAGAGTTCCTTAACAACAGTTCACTCGCTCACCGTAGATTACTCATCTTGACCACGTGTGTCCGTTCTCGGTACGGGCCGTATATACTTAAGCTAGCAACTTTTCTCGCAAGCTGGCATCGTTATCTTCTCTACTAGGATTGCTCCATTCGATCCTCATCACGCTTTCCCTTTAATGTAGCGTAGATTTGCTAGCGCTACAGGTACATCGCTTAATCCTAAATCCAATAATAGGTCAAACTAGCCTTCTTGGTCATTACATCGCATATATACGGGTGCAGGAATATCAACCTGCTCGCCATCGACTACGCGTTTCCGCCTCGTCTTAGGACCCGACTAACCCTGGGAGGACGAACCTTCCCCAGGAAACCTTAGTCTTTTGGTGTGAGAGATTCTCACTCTCAATCGTTACTTACACCGGCATACTTACTTCTATAAAATCCATAACTCCTCTCGGTATTACTTCACCTCTTATAGAACACTCCCCTACCACTTAGTAAACTAAATCCGTAAATTCGGTATTACGCTTAGCCCCGGTAAAGCTTCGGCGCGGAGGCACTCGACTAGTGAGCTGTTACGCACTCTTTAAATGGTGGCTGCTTCTGAGCCAACATCCTAGTTGTCAATGCAACTCTACATCCTTTCACACTTAGCGTAAATTTAGGGACCTTATTTGACGGTCTGGGCTGTTTCCCTTTTGACCATGGAACTTATCTCCCACAGTCTGACTGCCTATATACACTCTATTGGAATTCGGAGTTTGATTGTATTCAGTACCGCGAAATGCGGCCATCAGACATTCAGTGCTCTACCTCCAACAGGTAGTTATAGACGCTAGCCCTAAAGCTATTTCGGGGAGAACCAGCTATCTCCCAACTCGATTGGA
>JAKSNE010000198.1 GCA_024400135.1 Paludibacteraceae bacterium | reverse complement strand
TCCATGTTTCGGTTGAGCACATTACTCTCAATCGAGCCATAACCGGCGGTCTCTAACTTACCCGACACATTGAGTTGGGCAATGTCGCTCACGGCTAAAGCCGCATTTGCCATGGCGGCTACACCACCCCGTTCGTCAAAGGTGTTCAGACGCAACTCGTTCACCCAAATCTCAGCACTCTTTTGTTGGTTGCCGATATTACGAATACCGATCATGATGGACTCTACCTCCTCTAAGGTCGGGTTACCTACCACGGTGACCTTATTTTCGGGTTTTTCCTTATCATAAACCACGTACGGCTGATGGATATCCGAATGCGCTTTGTTCCTTGACAGTTTGGCGTCCGTCAAAGTGGCGAAAGCAAAGTCAAACATGTTCGCGTCAGGCCATACGGTTCGTCTATCGTTCTCATTATCATCGTTATAACGACCTTGCGGCGTGACGGTCAGCGGTATCTCGTACTCGTAATAGTTGTTGGCTAAGTCCGTACCCAACCGAACGAAACAACTAAAGTCGCCGCTATTCAGTTTATCCACATCGGGGTCATTAAGTAACGCTTCCGCGTGGACGAACATCTGCAAGCGCTTGTAGTTACGCATGTCGTAACCGCAGTTCTTATACACGGCTCTTGCGTCGTAAGGGCTGAGGTTCATTACCTTGAGGCTCATCGCTTGTTCGTTTTGGGCAATGAGTTGCATCTGACCCGGGTCGGTTTGGCGGCTCACACCGGGTGGCAGTACATAATTGACCGGTTCACGAGTGGCATCTTCCTCGATGTTCACTTTTTCAATCGTCATCGAAGCGTGCGGGTTGATTGAGCCTTGTTTCGTGGTGGGGCAAAGGTTTTTGCTATAACTGCGCCACTCGCCACGCACTAAATCCAAGGTACCGAAACGAAGGAAGGTCTCTTGGTTGGTGCCGGTGATGAACATTCGGATGAAACGTATCGAGCGGAAATTATGGATGTTTCCTACCGTGCGTTGACCGGATTGCTCGCCGTGCAATGGAATCTTAAACTGATACCAATGAACAGTATCTTCGCGACCATTGGCTAACTGCACGCGAGCCGACTTGATACTAACGATATATTGCTCACCAATGTGCATGTTATTGGGATTGAGCGACACATGATATTCGTAGAAACGTTCGTATTCGTTCAAGGTGTTATCCTTATTGATATCCTCTACGTCGGGCAGCAAGGTGGCGGCAGTACCGTAGGTCTCGTTTTGGTCTTCGGACGAAGGAGAGTTGCCTTCGGTGTTATTGAAATGCTTGTAACGATCCATGACAGACGTCTTCGCCTCGTCATAATCCGTGCCACGGTAGTAGTGGTACTTATCGCCCGCTAAGTCGTTGGCGATAGAGAACGGATCACGAAGCATCTCGTTCCATCGGGCTTCACCCACTTTGGCTTTTACTTTCTCTTCAAAGTCGCGGTAAGGATATTGACCGTTAAACTCGAAGTTCCTCGTGCTATCGTTAGACAGACCATTTAGACCCACATCTTGTTGTCTTCGAGAAGCAGGGTTATTGTCAAAGGCGTTGGTCGTTGCATTGGTCTTGGGCACGTAACCCCAAATGGTCTTTTCTACACGACCTAAATCGGTGGGCGAGACAGGTAAGCCGTGCTCAAAGCTCTTTTTACCATCCTTCAAGATATCTTCACTGACATCACCTAAGTCGAAATAGAGTTTGAAATCGTAGTTGGGATTATCGGGGTTCGTCAATGCCGGATCCATCAACCAGAACTCAATATACTCGATGTTCGATTTCTCAAAGTCTGTGTTCTCTAACTTACGCATGATACCACCCCAGCAGTTTTGCGCTTGGTCGGCAGGAATCAGTCCGTCTGAACCAATCATGTCGGCATCGATGTTATAGGAACCTCTCTCACGTGGGTAGTAAGCCAGACTCAAGCAAGCCAAACGTGTATCTTCACTGGCAGGCGATTGCTTGGTGGGATACAGCTCTCGCTCATAAACGATACGGTTACGGTGGTCGCTCAAGGCTTCCTTATCCTCTTTTAGGTGGGTGGGCGTGTTCGGTTGCGCATAACCGAAGATAGGATCCACCGTGTACCACGCCAAATGACTGCGGTGGCTGTTATAGTGGATATCGTTCTTCTTGAGTCCATCATCGTACGGCAACGAGGTCGGCGTAGAAGACAAGAACCAAGCCCCCGCAGCGTGGATGTCTATGCCGTTAATTGTAGATTCGAAGTCGTCGAGGTACGCATTTCCTTGTGCTCCCACGTCTTTGGAGTGACCCGGAATGAG
>JAKSNE010000197.1 GCA_024400135.1 Paludibacteraceae bacterium | reverse complement strand
GCCTGAAAGATAAAAACAAGCCTCGTCAATCCGGCGAGGCTTGTTTTATGTATATGTGGGAGTTTTTTGCAGAAAATGTAAAAAAAATTTGCATATATCAAAAAAAAATTGTACCTTTGCAAGCGAATTCAATAAAATCAAATCATTATGTATAAAGTCTTTTTGTATATTGCGATTGCAGCATCCGTTGTTTTTCTCATTCAACTGGTTATGACCCTTATCGGTCTTGGTGGCGATGCTGACGTTGATTTGGATACCGCAGACGGTTTGGATACCGATACGGTGGGTATTTTTACGTTCAAGAACTTGGTTAATTTCCTCTTAGGTTATGGCTGGGGAGGAATCTGTTTCTGGAACACGATCGCGTCTCCCGTATGGCTCCAATTAACGGCGGTGGGAGTGGGTCTTGTCTTCTTCTTCGGCTTTTGGATACTGCTTAAGCAGATACTGCGTTTGTCCCAAAATAGTTCTTTCCATCCGGAGCAGGCTGTCGGTTTGAATGCTGATGTGTATCTGCATATTCCGCTTAACGGTCATGGTAAAGTGCAGTTCTCCTATCGGGGCAGTGTTCACGAATTGGACGCTATTTCCGACACCGACCTGCCTACCGGTGCCAAGTGTAAGATTGTCGGCAATAAAGGCGACTTGCTGATTGTTGAAAAACTTTAATTACCTCTCTTCTCATAATTCATAATTCATAATTCTTAATTCTCATGTTAACTCCAACTATTCTTTTTGTCGTTGCCATTGTAGTGGCGTTCGGCATTGTTGTAGCCCTTATTAAGCGCTACAAACGTTGTCCTTCGGACAAGATCCTCGTTGTGTATGGTAAAACGAGTGGCACATCTGCCAAGTGTATTCATGGCGGTGGTGCTTTCATCTGGCCTGTTATTCAGGATTATGCGTATTTGAGTTTGACTCCTATCTCCATCGAAGCTAATTTGACCAACGCGCTGAGCCGTCAGAATATCCGTGTCGATGTTCCTTGCCGTTTCACCGTAGGTATCTCTACCGAAGCAGATTCGATGAATAATGCTGCGGAGCGTCTGCTGGGTCAATCGCCCCAACAGATAGAGCAATTAGCTCAGGATATCCTCTTTGGTCAGTTGCGTCTGGTGATTGCCACGATGTCCATTGAGGAAATCAATTCCGACCGTGACAAGTTCCTCGACAATATCTCTAACAACGTCGAGATAGAGCTTAAGAAGATTGGTCTGCGTCTGATCAACGTGAACGTGACCGATATCAAGGACGAGTCCGGTTATATCGAGGCTCTGGGTAAAGAAGCGGCTGCTAAGGCTATCAACGAGGCCAAGGTTAGCGTTGCCGAACAAGATAAGATTGGTGAGATCGGTAAAGCCGAAGCTGTCCGTGATACGCGTATCCGTACTTCGGAGGCGAATGCCGTTGCCGTTAAGGGTGAGAACAACGCCAAGGTTGAGATTGCTAACTCCGATGCCGACCGTCGTCAAAGAGAGGCTGAGGCTAACCGCTTAGCCGTTGCTGCTGAGAAAGTGCAAGAGGCTATGGCATTGCAAGAGGCTTACGCTGCTGAGCAAAACGCAGAGCAAGCTCGTGCAGAGCGTGAACGCGCTACCCAAATGGCTAACGTGATCGTTCCGCAAGAGATTGAGAAGAACCGTCGTATCATCGAGGCGCAAGCCGAAGCCGAGAAAGTGCGTGTAAACGCTAAGGGTGAGGCTGACGCTATCTATGCTAAGATGGAAGCAGAGGCTAAGGGTCTGTTCGAGATCCTGACCAAGCAAGCTGCCGGTTATGAGAAAGTCGTTCACGCTGCCGGTGGGGATGCTAACAAAGCTTATCAACTCTTGTTGCTTGAGAAACTGCCCGAACTGGTTAAGACGCAGGTTGAGGCTGTCAAGGGTATTAAGATTGATAAGGTTACCGTTTGGGACGGTGGTAAGGCTACGGACGGCAAGACGTCCACCGCTAATTTCATTAGTGGCTTGATGGGTAGTGTTCCTCCGCTTAATGACCTCTTTAACCAAGCCGGTATGAGTCTTCCGCAGTACTTAGGCGAGAAGAAAGAAGAGACCGTGAAGAAGGAAAAGACGGAAAAAGTAGAAAAGAAGGAAAAAGACTCTTAATCAAAGAGTTACTTGCGCAGCGCGGATGGGTTCGCTGAGGAAAAGAGACGCGGAAACTTCGAATTTTTCAGGTATATCCGTAGTGAGATAATCGCAGCGACCCATTCGACTGAGGTCACCATCAATCTCGGGGTGACGGCTCAGATAGTCTTTTAGACTCTCGGCAACAATTT
>JAKSNE010000196.1 GCA_024400135.1 Paludibacteraceae bacterium | reverse complement strand
TTACTATTTACCATTTACTATTTACCATTTACTTTTTCTTAAAGAACAACAGTTGAATGAGGAAGTTCACCACACCGGCTACGAAGATAACGATATACGTAATAATCGTGTTGTTGGCATTCGGTAGCAAGTGTAATACAAGCGGTAAGAAGCCCATTTGGATAACCAAGTTAATACCACGTGCCAACGTAAATCCGCCTGCGTTCTTCCAATCGGGCTGTGTGCCGAAGGTGTAGAAGTTCGTGCAGAAATAGTTCGGAATCATCTCCAAGATGAATCCCAACGCGAAGGCAACGTAATACCACAATGTATCTTTCACAGGGTTGTTCATCAGCCACATCACAAGGCGGAAGAACCACTCCTGTACGAACATTCCCGTTGTTCCGATGAGCATAAACCGCAAGGGCTTGCGCACCGCTGCCGGCCACTTACTGCTCGGCAGTATCGCTTGAAATTTATCTATCCACGTCATAAACTTTCAACTATAAACTCTTAAACTAGACGGCTTCTCTAAACTCTAAACTCTAAACTCTACACTCTACACTCTACACTAACGCTTGAAGCATCGCTTCCAGCGCCTGCGGCAGTCCTTCCGCGTTGCGTCCACCGGCAGTAGCGAGCATCGCTTGTCCGCCTCCACCACCTTGGATAAAGGTCGCCGCCGTCTTGATGATAGCCCCCGCACTCTTGCCTTCGGCGATGAGGGGTTTGCTCAGATAAACGGTCAGACTCGGTTTGCCGTCGCACTCGGTAGCAGCCACCAACGCAAAACGCTCGTTGTCAAACTCGGCTTGCAGTGCGGGCACCATATCACGAGCAAACGTAGCCGGGTGATTACCCACCAAACGCAACAGTTTGAGGTTGCCGACTTGCTCTACTTGCGATAGCAACGCCTTCGCTTTTGCTGCGTTCTCACGCGCTTGCGCTTCTTCGAGTTGTTTCTTGAGCGCCGCATTCTCCTCTTGCAGTTTGGTGATACTACCTACAAGGTCTTTGGTGTTATTAAACGCCAAACGAGCTTGTTGTAGCAGGTCACTCTCTTGAGCATAGACCTCTTCCGCAGCCTTAGCAGTCACGGCTTCGATACGACGAATACCCGCAGCCACGCTGGTCTCCATCACGATACGCACCGAACCGATACGACCGGTACTGCTCACGTGACATCCACCGCAGAGCTCAATACTCGGACCATATTGAATCACGCGCACGTCGTCTCCGTATTTCTCGCCAAAGAGTGCCATGGCTCCCATCGCTTTAGCTTTCGCAATCGGCGTGTGACGGCTCTCCTGCAGCGCATAATCGGCACGGATAAGCTCGTTGGCAATCTGCTCGGCTTTGCGCAGTTCTTCGGGAGTCACTTTCTGGAAATGACTGAAGTCAAAACGCAGGCTCTCGGGTGTCACGAGCGAACCTTTCTGTTCCACGTGTTTGCCGAGCACCTCGCGCAATGCGTAGTGAACAAGGTGCGTAGCCGAGTGATTACAAGCAATCGCTTGACGACGCGCAGCATCCACAGACGCAATAATCGTCTTACCCACCAACGCCTGCGGATCCTCAAAGGTTATATGTACGGGCAATCCGTTCTCACGTTTGGTATCTACAATCTTAACTCTTAATTCATCATTAGCCCTTTGGGCGTTAATTCTTAATTCTCCGAGGTCTCCTACTTCACCGCCCATCTCGGCATAGAACGGAGTCTTGCTGAGGACAATCTGATAATGGTCTTTGCCTTTTTGGTTGACTTTGCGGTATTTGACAATGTGCGTCTCGCAACTCAACTCGTCGTAACCCACAAACTCGGTCTCTGTATCGTCCGTCACCACTACCCAGTCACCCAGTTCCTGTTTATTGGCGTTACGTCCCATCTCTTTTTGGTGGTTGAGGGCTTCGTTATATTCGGCTTCGTTGGTGGTGAAGTCGTTCTCACGCAAGATAAGTTCGGTCAAGTCAAGCGGAAAACCGTACGTGTCTTTAAGCGTAAACACATCGACACCGGAGATCTCTTTCTTACCCGCCTTGCGTGCATCCGCCATCAGTTTATCGAGCAGACTGATACCCTTATCAAGGGTGCGCAGGAAAGCCTCTTCCTCGGCTTTGATGACGGGCGTGATCTGTGCTTCCATCTTCACCAGTTCGGGATAAGCCTCGCCCATGTCACAGATTAGTTGCGGCACGAGTTGATAGAGGAACGCCTCGCGTTGGTTGAGGAACGTATATCCGTATCTCACCGCACGGCGCAGGATACGACGTATGACGTAACCGGCTTTCTCGTTGCTCGGCAGTT
>JAKSNE010000195.1 GCA_024400135.1 Paludibacteraceae bacterium | reverse complement strand
GCCTTCCATCATTTTATGATTGACGAGTTCCAAGACACCTCCAAAGCGCAGTGGGCGAACTTCCGTCCGCTCATTGAGGAGAGCAATGCCACCGGATACGATAACATGGTGGTGGGCGATGTGAAACAGAGTATCTACCGTTTCCGTAATAGCGACTGGAAACAACTCGCCGTAGAAGTGGCAAAGGACTTCCCTGACCATAAGATGCCGAAGATGGAGAAGAACTACCGCAGCGCCATCGAGGTGGTGGAGACCAATAACGCGCTCTTTGAGCAATACCTGCCTTGGGTGGCAGAACACTATTCCACCGCGATGGGTAAGAAACACCCGCAGCCCGAACGCGTACAACAACTACTGGATAGTTACAACACCGTTCGCCAAACGGTACAAAGCACGGAACATGGGTTCGTGCAGTTCACTTTCCTGCCTACCGAGACACCTGCCCAAGCCGAACAGATAGCGTTAGACCAAGTGCCCTCTATCATCGACGATGCGCGACAAAGAGGCGTCCCTTTCCGCGAGATAGCTATCCTCGCACGTGCCTCGAAAGATGTGCAACTCATCTCACAATACCTCATTGAGAAGGGCTATCCTATTCAAACAGCCGAAGGACTATTACTTAGCAAACACCCCGCTATCACGATTATCGTTTGCTCACTCATCCTCCAACTCAACCCGCAGGACACCCTCACCCAAGCGCGACTGCAGTTAGCCCTCGACCAAACGGGAATAGCACCAACGAGCATTGACAACTTGACGTGTCTGCCTTTGTACGACTTGATACAAGCTATCATTGATACCTATCACTTGGAGCAGGTGCCAAATGCTATTCCGTATTTGACCACGTTCCAAGATATCGTATACGAGTTTATCTCGTCCCATCCTGCTCATATAGCGGCTTTCCTTGACTACTGGCAACGCCGCGAGGCAAAGATGCAGATTCCTTGTCCCGCTTCGGAGGCTATCCAAGTAATGACGATTCACAAAGCAAAGGGACTGGAGTGGGACGTAGTTATTATCCCCTTCCTTAATTGGAGTATAGGACCAAGTAGGATGGACTCGTCTAAACTGCTATGGTGCGACACCCGAACTATCGCCGATGCCCAATGTCCGTTGACCCACGAACTGGACCTTATCCCCGTGCAGTTCACCCAAAAACTGCTCGACACCGACTTCGTGGACGCATACGCCGAGGAGTTGATGAACCTTTATATGGATAACACCAACCTCACCTACGTGGCTTTCACGCGTCCTAAGCGCGAACTCTATGCCTTCGGACAAGCGTTCGTAGCGGAAGGTAAGAAAAAACCAAGTAACATCGGACAAGCCCTCTCCCTGATCTACCCCGACGGCCTCACCGCCGGCGCACCCTCTTTAAGCTATAAAACTCTCAACTTTGAAACTACTCTACACTCTACACTCTACACTCTCAACTATAACTCCACCCCCCTCAACTCCCGCCTGACCCTCCGCACCCGCACCCTCATCGAACCCCCAACTCTCGACATCCGCGACCTCGGCATCGTCATGCACGACTGGCTCGCCGGTATCGTCACGCCTGCTGATACTCCCGCCGCGTTTGAGCAGATGCAGCGAGACGGACGTATCCGTCCCGAGGACGAAGCCGACCTACAGGCGCAGATGGAGCGTTTCCTCGCCTTTGCGCAGCCCTATCATTGGTTTGACCAGCACGAGCAAGTGCTCTGCGAACGAGATATCTTATTGAGCGACGGACACACCCTCCGTCCCGACCGAGTGATGGTTGACGGAGAGGTAGCGACGATCATTGATTATAAGTTTGGTTCCGAACATAAACGCGAATACCAAGAGCAAGTCCGCGAATATATCACCCTCTATAACCAAATGGGCTACAAGGCAGAAGGATATATCGTTTATGTCAACCTACAGAAAGTAGATAAAGTATTATGATTACCTTAGAGCAAGTTATATCTATCGGAACGATCACTCGTTCGTTCGGCAAGCAAGGAGCTATCCTCTGCCGCACTACCCACGACTATTGGGAGCAAACCCAGAGCCCATGGCTCATCCTCTCCCTTGACCATATATTAGTACCCTTCCGCGTGAAAGACTGGTTCACTAAAGGGGCAGACGGTATCGTGTTTGAACTGCAAGATATCGACACCGAGGAGCAGACCCTGCCGCTACTGCAAGCGCAAGCGTATATGCTGCGCTCCGACCTTGCCCAGACAGACGAAGACGAGGTGGCGTGGACCGACCTTGTCGGTTATACCGTCATCGACACCGACCAAGGCCCCTTAGGCACTATCACCGCCAT
>JAKSNE010000194.1 GCA_024400135.1 Paludibacteraceae bacterium | reverse complement strand
TTGAAGTTCGTGGTACGATTGAGCGGCTCCTCCTTCACTAATTTCGGAGGTATAGTATCCCTCGGTCCCCCTTGAGGACCAATACCACGGTTAGCACAGCCAATCATTAGCAGCACCAATCCACTATAAAGAACGTAACGTATATCCTTCATCTTTTAACCAATGGATAATCTCGGGCAAAGCCTTGAGCATTCGCTCACCCGACTTAACCGAGTCGTGAAAAACAATTATACTTCCGTCACGTGTATATTCCTTAACGACACGCACCATCGTCTCAGTACTCATCATTGGACTATAATCGTGCGTCAGCACGTCCCAAAGGAACACCGTATAGCCACGACGTTTGAGCCCAAGAATCTGATTGATACGAACTCTGCCGTACGGCGGGCGGAAGAGACGCGTACCGCCGAGCAACATATCACATTTATCTACATCCTCTAAATAGGACAACGTTCCTCTACCCCAGCCTTTGAGATGGTGGAAAGTGTGATTTCCTATTTTGTGTCCACCGTAACGCACCTGATCCACTAACTCGGGATAGCGTTGGGCATTTTCGCCCACCATAAAAAACGTGGCAGGAACACCTTCCTCTCTCAGTATCTTCAACACTTGGGGAGTCATTTCGGGAATAGGACCATCATCAAACGTGAGATAGACCACTCCTTTGCCCTCTACTTTCGAATCACGGCGACGCCAAGTAGCCAGCGGCAACAGCCATTGAAGAAACATCGGTATTTGATAACCTAAGTTCATTGTTGTAAGTTATTTTCTAAGAATTGTACTAAACGACGATGCATGTGTTCGCGGTTGGCAGGTTTGCGCAGCGAGTGATTATCGTCGGGATAAATTTGCATCTCAAACTGCTTGCCTGCCTGCACCAGTGCCTCCACGTATCGCCACGTGTTTTGACAATGCACATTATCGTCTGCCAAACCATGAATAAGCAGTAAGTTGCCTTTTAGTTTGCCCGCCATTGCCGTCAAGTCGCTGCCTGCATAGCCCAAATCGTTCACCTGCGGACGACGCATAAACCGCTCCGTATATCCGCTATCGTATAACCTATAATCCGTCACCGGAGCAATAGCAAAACCGCAACGGAAAGGGCTATTCGATTGGCTCATGGTCATCAGTGCCTCAAAACCACCGTAACTCCAACCGCCGATACACATCCTACTATCATCCACGTACGGCAATTCTTGTAACCAATGAGCCGCACTGATCTGATCCTCTGCCTCTTTCTGACCCAAACGCATATACGTAGCAAAACGCCATTCGCAACCGCGTCCACCCGTTCCGCGACCATCGACACAAACCACGATATAACCCATCTCACCTAACGCGTGCTCCCAGTTCTTCCTCCATCGGTCAAGGACGCGCTGACTGTCCGGACCCGAGTATTGCAACATAATAACCGGATATTTCTGCGTCTCGTCGAACTCGGGCGGCAAGATCATCCATCCGTTGATTTCGTCTCCGCGCTCAGTAGTGAACGTAAAGAACTCCATATTATTTAGTCCCAACGCTTGCCAACGCTCGGCTAACTGTTCGTTCTTGTGGTTGACTGCCGCCAGTTCCTCTACATCCACCTGTTTCCACTCCTTACGACTTTTCTCGTACATCGTATAGTGATATGGGGTCTCGGTGTCCTCGTAGCGATCAATCATTCGCTTTAAGTCCTTCGAGAAATACAATGTGTGCATTCCTGTCTTCTTATCGGCGTTATACCCTATCCCGCCTAACACTTGTGTTCCTATCTCCGTAGAGATTAGGCCATATAACGTCTTCTCTTTCTCGTCATAGCCATAGACCTTCATCAGATCTCTGCCTTCCTCGGTGAGTTGCTGCAACTGCTTGCCTTGCTTCGAATACAAGTACGCTTGACGCCAGCCGCTCTTGCTATTCACTACCACCACATTCCCGTTACTGAGCCACTGCCACTCGTCAAAGTCCGCATAATCGACCCAACCGTCGTTGCAGTCCTCTTTGTACCAGAGTTTGCACACCGTCGATTTGGGATTGCACGAGAGGATCTCCATCTTGTTCTGGTCGCGATTGAGTTTCTGTATCATCAACTGATCGCCGTTCCAGTGCAAACGAGGGATATACTCCACCTCGCCCACCTCGATGGTCTTAATATCCTTGTATTGTATGTCGTAAAGACACACGGTGGCTTTGGCGTTTGCCTCACCGGCACGCGGATAGCGGATGGAACGGTTACGCGAATAGGTCGAAGTGCTATCCGTCGAACCTAACATCTCCTGCCACGTGAACGTCGGCACCTCGTGTTCGTCCAAACGCACGAAAGCCAAGGTCTTACTATCCGGAGCCCACTCAAAAATATG
>JAKSNE010000193.1 GCA_024400135.1 Paludibacteraceae bacterium | reverse complement strand
CCAACCGAAGGTTATGAAGGTCCGGCTGTTATCATCACGAAGGGCGAGAAAGTGCTGACTCTATTCAATCCGGAAAAAGTAGAGTACCAAATTTTGGAAGCAGACTAATCACTAATCACGAAGCAATTATGAAACGATTATATTTATTCAGCGCGATGTGCCTGCTGGCACTCGGTGCCCTTGCCGAATCGCAACCCAACGCGGTGCGCTTTGAGCAAGACAACGGCAAGGACTTCTATACGCTCAACGCTACGGTTACTATGCCCGAGGCTTATACGGGTACAACCATCACCATTGAGGGGCAGACCTACGACTTGAGCGAGAACTCCGTTACGACCTATTTCTGCGAGATTGGTACTTACACCCGCACCGTCAACGACGGCGATTGGGGTACACTCTGCCTGCCTTGGCAAGGCGTTAAAATGGAAGGCGGTAACTATTACGACGTACACGGAACAAAGGATGCCGAAAAAGGTGTGGCTCTGGTTGAGTTAGAGACGACCGACGACTTGGTTGCAGGTAAACCTTACGTGTTCCGTGCTACTTCTGGCGAGATTAAGGTGATTTACTATCCCGAAACTCAGGTTGACAATGAGGTTTATGACGATAACCACCTCTATGGTTCGTTCGAAGGTTGCGACGTTCCTCAAGATAAGTACATCATCTACAACAATATGCTGTACATCACCGACGGTAGTAGTAAGATTGGCACTAATCGCGCTTATTTCGATGTAGCGTCAATGGGAGCCTACAATCCACAAACCGCTCCGGCTCGTGTAGTCTTCTTCGGTGGTCGCCAAGCGCCGACAGGTTTTGGACAATGGAACAAGGAACAAGGACAAAGGATAATGAAAGTTGTCGAAAACGGGCAGTTTATTATCATTAAGGACAATAAGATGTATAACGCTCAAGGTATCGAATTATGAAAAAACTATATGTAATTCCTCAATACGTATTGAGTTGGCAAAAACACCGGATCTGATGGTTGACGATTTCTTAGGTATTGCCTCTGCCAGCAACGGTGGTTCGGTTTACGCACCAGAAGCAGCCCAAGGGGCATAACCTATAGGCTACATAATAATCAGACCGCTTCGAGCAATCCTCGGAGCGGTTTTTTTTGACTTTTGTGGGTTGCGATGGTTGTTTGTGGGTGGCGAGGGGACGCGGGGGACGGTATTTCTTTATATACACATACGCGTGGGTGGGGTTATAAAAGCAGCGTCCCCTGCGTCCCCGCGTCCCCATCATAAGTGGTGTAGTATATGGTGTAGGTGGTGTACATTGTTTCTAATATACACATACGCGCGGGTGAGAGTATAAGAGTTATGTACACCATATACACCACCAACACCCTGTCTTCTAGTACTAAACACTGTGCATGGTGCTTCGGTTAACATACCACTAACATAGCACCCACACAGCACCATTGCTTAACGCTATGACTGTGAGGTGCTTGCGCCATCTTTTGTGAGGTCATCACGTGAGCTGACGGGGACATCACGGGGACGTTACGGGGACATTACCGAAAGGTGTTCGTTCTACCCCCTTGGCGGAATTGGCGGTTTGGCGGTTTCGCGAACGAGCCAATCCTGTCCATGAAAATTCGGATGAAAAACATAACTAACTGATTCCCAAACTGATAAAAAAATTAATATAGACTGAGGATTTGAGGATTCGTGAGGATTTTGTAGTTCAAATCCTCAAATCCTCACAAATCCTCACCTATGTTTTTTTGTGTCTAGTTCGCTGCGCTTATCTAGTAAATCTAGCAATTCTAGGATATAGGTGTTCCGCCAAGTCCGCCATTAAAAAAAACGGCAAAAGTCTTTTGCCGAGAAAAAACAGGATCTATAGAACCGAGATTGGAAAATCTCGGTAACGGAGACACTGTTAAAGACTCCAAAAGTAGGACACAAGTGGACATGTCCTAGTGTCCTACTTTACCGGAATGCCCGTCAATAAAGGGATAGAGCGAAGTAGGACAGAAGGACATGTCCTACTTCGTTGCTCGCGGTGAAGGACGGGCATCCATCGGGCAGGGTATTCAGCATACCCAAGAATAACCCAAGAATATCCCAATAATAACCCAAGAAGAACCCTATATATAAGCGCCCGAAGGGCGATTGAAGAATGAAGATTGAGGAAAAAGGAGAGAATTTAGCGGACCAAAGGTCCTAAGGAGCGCAATGCTAAGGAGCGGGCGTTTCCCTAGGGAGCGTTTGTGGCAAGTGCTTACGGGACAGCCAAGCCCATTAGGGCTTAAAGGAGCACGATAGAGTCCCGTAGAAACAGTTGTGTCCCCGCCGATGGGTCGGTGGGGGTTGGAGGGGCGACGCCATGGGGGCGTCGGTTTCCGAGGGAC
>JAKSNE010000192.1 GCA_024400135.1 Paludibacteraceae bacterium | reverse complement strand
ATTTCGCCGTTGTCGGATAAGGTGGCGTAGGTCCACTGCTTAAAGAAATCGCCAAGAATCACTACCCTACGGCAAGACGAAAGCATCAAATCTAATTCTATATGTCGGTGTCCAAAAATAAAATAATCTATCTTCTCTTGCGGCTGATAACTCTTAGCAAACTGCACCAGCTCCTCGTTGTCCTCGCCCATGTACGCCACAGGACAGTCTATCTCTTTCTGCCTACTGCGCTTCGCCCACTTATACCCCAAGCCGTCGCCCACACACGGAGGCAATAAGGCAAAGAGCGATTGCAAGAAACGGTTGTGGAAGATCCTACGCAAAAGCAAGAAAGGCCGATAGGTTGAATACTCGTCGCCGTGCGCCATAAACACGTTTTTGCCATGGAGCGTCGTCAGATACGATTCGCGGTGAACGATCACACCCGTATGACGCGCCAGCCAGCCGAACGTCCATATATCGTGATTGCCCGTAAAATAGTGTACTTCAACGCCCTTATCGGTCAATCGCTTTAACGCTTCTATTGTAGGCGCGAACGCCTTTTTCCGGTTTCCGGGTCCCCACACATACTCGAACCAGAAGTCGAAGATGTCCCCCAACAGGAAGATGTGGGTAGCGTCCTTGCTCATGGTATTGAGCAGGTCAACGAACCGCTGCTGATGCGCCTTAGCGTCAGCTACCACGCGCGAACCAATATGTGCATCACTGACAAAGTATATCATTCGTTTAATAGTATAGCGGTGTGACACGCCACCACGCCTGCCGTCTCGGTGCGCAAGCGGCTGTTGCCCAAACTCACGGGGACATAACCGTTTTGGAGGGCGAGGTCAACCTCTTGCTCACTGAAATCGCCTTCGGGACCGATGAGGATGGTTATTGAGTGTAGAGTTGAGAGTTTAGAGTTTAGAGTAGTTGAGAGTTTAGAGTTTAGAGTAGTGGAAAGTTTAGAGTTTAGAGACAATATCTCGTCTTTAAGGGAGCGCTTGTCGCGTTCGTAGCAGTGGGCGATGTATTTATAGTTTAGAGTGGAGAGTGTAGAGTTTAGAGTAGTGGAGAGTGTAGAGTTTAAAGATATAAAATCTTCAAACTTGGTGAGGTCGTGAAGGACGGGGAGGTAGGGCGTGAGGGACTGTTTAGCGGCAGAAAGGATAATCTTCTCAAGGCGGTCGGTGCGCAGTTGTTTGCGCTCGCTGAAGCGGCACAGCAGTGGCGTGATCTCGTCCACACCTATCTCGGTACATTTCTCCACCATCCATTCGAGGCGTTCGATGTTCTTAGTCGGAGCGATAGCGATGTGAAGATGGAAATGGTGGTGCGGCTCTTGTTTCTGGGAAGAGAGTATCTCAAACTCGCAGTGTTTTGGGTGCGGGTTAGTGATACGCGCTTGGTAGGTTGTACCGCGTCCATCGGTAAGTAGAATCTCGTCCCCTCTATCGTATCGAAGGACACGAACACAGTGTTGCGACTCCTCCTCACTGAGGCAGTGATTTTGCTCTATATCGGGTGTATAAAACAGGTACATCGGGTATCAAATTCACATTTAGCGTGCAAAGATACTAAAAAATCCCGATTTGTGCAAATATTTTTTACAATTGTAAGAAAAATTGTGCAATTTTGCCGAAACTCGGCTATGTTATTACAGATGCTGGATGATACGGCGGATACGTTCTAAGAATACATTGATGGTTTCTTTTTTACCATTTTCTATCCAATGCTTGAAGGAAGATGTGATAATGGACGTAACGATAAGCTCACTCACTTCCAAGTCCATATTACTGATATGATACGTATCTTGTAGTGCCTTTAACAAGTCCGAGTTATAGCGATTAAACGAAGCCTCTGCTATATCGGTACGTCCCGCTTTATAGGCTAATTCTAAGGCTTGCGGATGCTCAAACACATAACGGAGATTAAAGTCAAAAGGAAAAGCAATCACCTTCTTACTTTTGGACATTAACTCGTCGTATTGCGCTTTTGAATTCGTATCACATCGCCATTGGATAATATCCACCGGCATATCAAACAAGCGATAAAACGTAGTACGTCCTACACCCGCCTCTTTACAGATTTGAGAAACACTGATTCTGTCAAGAGAGACACTATCCAACAGTTTATTTAAGGCACTTTCAATCTTTTGCGCCGAATCTAACGTTCGTTTACTTGAAGAAATGTGATACATGATTACTCGATTTTTTATAAAATCAGCCCGAAGGACCCCCTTCGGGCTGAAAAAGGTTATCTATTCAAAAAATGATTTAGAAGAAGCGTTGTGCGAATTTCTTAACGAAACGACGAACGTCATAGTTGCCCTTCTCCTTCATATTCTTCATATTCAAACCACTTGGTTGAGCTTTATGCTCTTTAGTTAAAGAGGTGTTCAAACCATGATGAGC
>JAKSNE010000191.1 GCA_024400135.1 Paludibacteraceae bacterium | reverse complement strand
ACGGAATAAGCCATCCACCCGGTCTCAATATCCAAGGTGACATTACCGATACGTCCCATCGCCCAAAGGGCTTCCGCCGTGAAGCGACCGCCCTCAATAGTGATAGAGGGTTTGGTGATTGGGGAAGTCCCCCCTGTCTCTCCCGTAGATGGGGAGTGTTTTGTACAAGCTAAACTCATAGAGGCAAGAAGTGCCATAGTAAAAATTTTTGATTTCATGGATAATTTGTGTTATTTTGAGTGCAAAGTTACGATTTTTTTTGCATATTACCAAATTTTTTTATATCTTTGCACACAAATTTCGAAATTTATCCCTACTATGAAGCAAACTAAACGCTTAAAACAGTTCATTTTTGAAGATTTATGGCATACACGAAACGACTCGGTCGGCTCTAAAGTGAAGGGCTATTTATATGCTGTACTTAAAACGATTATCCTCTCCGTTCGTGGTTTTTTTAGTGACCGTCTTAACCTAAAAGCGAGTGGGCTTAGTTATTTTTTGCTATTTGCCATCGTGCCTATTTTGGCGATGACGTTTGCTATTACCAAAGGCTTTGGCTTGGATAATATCATTGAGCAGGCACTCAACGATACGTTCTTAGGACAGATGAACGTAGTGCCCACGATTATGGGCTTTGTGGATCGTTATCTGTCCACCTCGCATGGGGGTGCGTTTATCGGAATAGGTGTGGTTGTCTTACTTTGGGCTGTTTATGTGTTCTTCCGCAATGTAGAGTTAGCCTTCAATAGTATTTGGAACGTGAGGCAGACGCGCTCTTTGGGACGCCAAATAGCCAATTATATATCCATCTTATTGCTTATTCCGATTTTTATCATTGTTACGTCCGGTATTAGTATCTTACTCAACTCCGCCGTATCCGACTTGACCGAAATAGAATGGCTCATGCATATCCAAAAAGGGTTTGCCAAACTCATCAGTTTTGTTGTGTCGTGGGCGTTCTTCACGTGGATGTATATCGCTATCCCTAACACCAAAGTGCGCTTTATCAGTGCCGTCATTCCGGGTGTGATTATGGGTACGCTTTTCCAACTATTGCAGATGCTATCCGTGACCATCATCGTGTTTTTAGGTCGTACCAGCGTTATCTATGGTGCTTTTGCTACGATACCTTTGCTGCTACTGTTCCTTGACTGGTCGTGTTTGATGATGCTTATCGGTGCCGAGATGTCGTTCTCCATTCAGAACCAAGAGAACTTCGAATACGAGAAGGAACTCAATACCGTTTCGCGTCGGTATAAGGATTTTGTGATGATATACCTCCTTCACGTCATTGCCAAGCGTTTTGAGCAAGACCAACAACCCCTTACGGCTCACGAGTTAGCGAAACAGGAGAACCTGCCCACGCGTATGGTTAGCCAGTTATTAGGACGTTTGACGGATGTGCAGATTCTGCGAGAAGTGCATATTGAGGGTAGGGAAGAGAAGACTTTCCAACCCGCCTTGGATACGCATCACATAACGTTAGGGCTTATAAATGAACGCATCGACTGCCAAGGTGCTGAATTCTTCATTCAAGACGCTTCGCAATCGATGCTGGATTTCTGGGAACGTTATACGAAGTTGAAAAACCAACATATAACGTTGCAAGAGGTCAAACTCAGCGACCTCTATTGATTACATCATTCCACCCATTCCGCCTGCGGGCATAGCCGGAGCAGGAGTGTCTTCTTTAATATCGGTAATCACGCATTCGGTAGTGAGGAACATCCCCGCAATGCTGGCTGCGTTCTCAAGTGCTACGCGAGCCACCTTGGCTGGGTCAACCACACCGGCAGCTTTGAGGTTCTCGTACACGTCCTTGCGGGCATTATAGCCGAAGTCGGCTTTGCCACTGCGTACTTGATCTACTACGACAGCACCTTCCAGACCTGCGTTAATCACAATCTGACGAAGAGGCTCTTCGATAGCGCGACGGATGATGTCAATACCCGTTTGCTCGTCCTCGTTCTCACCTTTGAGGTCGTTGAGGGCTTCTTGGGCACGGATATATGCTACGCCACCGCCGGGAACGATACCTTCTTCGATAGCAGCGCGAGTGGCACTGAGGGCATCATCTACGCGGTCTTTCTTCTCTTTCATCTCTACCTCGGAAGCAGCACCTACATTGAGTTGAGCTACGCCACCGGCGAGTTTAGCCAGACGCTCTTGCAGTTTCTCTTTGTCGTAGGTCGATTTGGTAGCCGCAATCTGCGACTTGATTTGGGCAATACGATTAGCAATAGCCATCTTATCACCCGCGCCATTGACGATGGTCGTGTTGTCCTTGCTTACAGATACGTTCTCTGCCGTACCGAGCATCTCCAATGTAGCGGTCTCTAACTTGATACCTTTCTCCTCACTGATAACCGTTCCGCCGGTGAGGATAGCGATATCTTCGAGCATCTCTTTGCGACGATC
>JAKSNE010000190.1 GCA_024400135.1 Paludibacteraceae bacterium | reverse complement strand
AAGATGCAAGCGTTAGCCGCTGCCGGCATCACGGACGATTACACGATGGGCTTTGCCGATCGAGCAGGTTTCCGTTTACAGACAACTCGTCCCGTACGCTGGATCAATCCCGTCACATTTGAACTCACGAACCTCGTCTTGCACCCACTCACTATTATGGACTGCACCTTGCAAAACGAGCAGTACATGAACCTCAACGAGCAAGAGGCTTACTACTATTGCCAAGCGTTGATAGACAAAGTCAAACAGTATAACGGAGAACTGACCTTGCTATGGCATAATCACGTGTTTGACGATTTTTATCACCTCATTTTATATCCCGAACTACTGAATATCCTTTGCGCCAACAAATGAAAAGATCCGTCCTCATATTATGTGAAGCCATTGAGCCGCCCGCTTATTCACCTCGTGTGATGAGCCTCAAACACTATTTGGATGAGGCGGGTTGGAAGGTCACTTTATTGGCAGAACCGACAGTTATACGTTCGGGCAAACACGCGTGGGAGAACTTACCTTCTTTCCGCGAACAGCGATACCTACACTACGTACAGCAAAACATCATCGGACAATCATTCGACCTTGTTTTTTGTTCCACGTACCACTATTTCCCTTTAGAGACGGCAGGTAATATTGCCCATCAGTTGCGCTGTCCGCTCGTCACCGACTTACGCGATATCCGCGAACAATGGGGCGCCAAAGGGTTCTATACCCATTCCCTTTCATGCGCATGGCTCGACAAGATAGCTAAACGACTTTTTGATAGTTATCACCTCTCGCAACGCAATCGCGTCTTGCGCCAAGCCGCAGCCGTAACGACTGTTTCGCCTTGGCACCAGCAGACGCTCAGTCGTTTCAATCCGCATTGCTACTGCATCTATAACGGCTATGACGCGAACGAGATTCATCCGCTCAATGTGCTAAGTTCCGTCTTCCGTATCGTCTATTTAGGACAACTGCACTCGCTCGAGAAGCGCAATCCGCGTATGCTCTTTGAAGCCCTCTCGCAGTTGCCTATGCAAGACATCAAAGTGGACTTCTATACCGGTAACGAATGCGCTGACGAACTCAAAAAACTGGCTCAGCACTACCACGTGAACATGACAATCCATGACTATGTGCCACGCAAACAGATTGAAGGTATCATGCAACAAGCCTCTATCCTTCTTATCCTTGGGCAGAAAGCGAGTCCACAAGGCACACACGGTATTATGACCACGAAGTTCTTCGAGGGATTGGGTGTAGAAAAACCCCAACTGCTTATCGAATCCGACGGCGAGTGCTTGGCACAAGCCTTTGCCTATACGAATGCAGGACTGGCTGCCACTACTGTAAATGAAGTTAAACAATTCATCACCCGTCGTTACAACGAGTGGCTAACGAAAGGTGTCACCCGACAAGCCGTTCAACATAAATCAGAATTTACTCGCCAACATCAAGCACAACAATTTGAACAAATCTTCCAATCGCTATGACAATCGCACTGCACATCATCTGTTTTGATATACCTTTTCCGCCCTCTTACGGCGGCGCCATTGACGTATTTTATCGCCTTCAAGCGCTCGCACAAGCAGGAGTGAAGATAACTCTCCATTGTACCTATAAAGGCACATTAACCCATTATGAGGAGTTGGAATCGCTCTGTCAAAAGGTGTACTATTATCCACGCGACTTAGGTTGGAAACGATTTTTCTCGATACTACCCTACGCCGTAAACGGCAGACGAAATAGCGACTTATTCACCCACCTGCTTGCCGATGATGCACCTATATTGTTTGAGGGATTAGTGGATTGTTATTACCTCAATCACCCTGCACTGGCTAACCGCAAAAAGTTCTTTAGAGAATGCAACGTGGAGCACGATTATTACCACGCCTTAGGGCAAGCCACACCTTGCCTATGGAAGAAATGCTATTTCCATCTGGAAGCGTGCCGTCTCAAACGCTTTGAGTCCGTCCTCCAATCAGCCAACGGCATTTTGGCGCTTGCCCACCAAGACGAGCAACATTTCCGACAGTCCTTCCCGAACGTTCCCACGTACTATCTTCCTTGTTTTCACGAGAATAAGCAAGTGCAAAGTGTCTTAGGGAATGGTGATTTTATTCTCTACCACGGCAATCTATCCGTTGCCGAAAACGATTGTGCTGCCCTTTATATTGCCGAAAAAGTAGCACCCCTCATACCCGATATTCCTATCACCATTGCAGGAAAAGGCGCTTCACAACACTTGCAACAAGTGTGTTCCAAGCAAGCCAACATTCGCCTTGTTAACAACCCCTCGCAAGAGCAGATGCACGAACTGATACAAACCGCGCATATACATTTGATGCTCACCTTCCAAGGCACTGGTATCAAACTCAAACTCATCAACGCCCTCTACCAAGGACGGTTTGTTGTGGCTAATGATTCGATGTTAGTAGGCACACCTTTAGCCTCTGCTTGTGTGATTGGAAACACGCCTCAAGA
>JAKSNE010000019.1 GCA_024400135.1 Paludibacteraceae bacterium | reverse complement strand
TCAATTCGGGAGTCTTATAAGCATGGCAGAAAACCATCGAAAGCAAGAAATGGTGGTAAGCTCTAATAAGTAAAGCTTCGCCTTTTTCAGCATTCATGTTGATGCCTTGCTCCTCTAATTGAGCAATAGCTAACAGAGCTTCGTTGGCTGCGGCGATAGCCATATAGTGAGAATCCCACAAGTATTTAGGAGAGTCTTGTTGGTCACCGCTTACGACTTGCTTCCAAGCAAAAATCTCATCGTACATCTTGTCTAAAGGCATCAACTTACGGCAGTGACCTACGGCATCCGGCGCGTTGTTGTCAATGATGTTATCCGAAGAAAACTCCAAGACAGCGGCACTGTTACCCCTTGTGTAAGCACTTACCAAGAGTAAACGCACTTTTTCTTTTGTATCAATATGGGCACGCATATCGGGCTCATGATCCAAGAAACCCTCTCCGTTCTTACAACCCATTAAAGCAATGGCTGCTAAAATAAATATACCTAATTTTTTCATATTCAGTCCTCCTTAATTATAGTCCGAGACGGAGCGTTAACGTGAATTGGCGAGGCGTAGGCGAACTAACACCACCCGTGTTATAATACTCAGGGTCACGACCATTGAGTTTCTTATCGGCGTATGCTAACCAGATATTTTGAGCACTTAACTTAACCATGAAACTCGAAACGGCTTTTTGTCCCTCGAGATACTTGCTGGGTAAATCATAACTCAAACTCAACGACTGCAAACGAATGAAGTCACTCTTAGCAACGCGTTGATCCGAGTAGTTATAAGCAGAATAACCTTCGGACAGGTTCTGAATGGTAGATAACTGACGGGTAGAGGCAATAACGGGAATCGTTGTTACCTTCTCGTCTCCGGGTACTACCCAACGGTTCTTCATCTCTTTCATGCTTGCAGCCAAGTCGCTGTAGTTATTTCCATTTACGGTGCATAACGGGTCTAAGCGAAGTACACCACCGAATTGGTAGGTGAAGAATACTTCTAACTTCAAGCTGTTATTGAAGAAACCGAAGGTGTTACCGAACGAACCATTGATCTTCGGATCCAAAGAGCCTTCGTATTTAAGATAATTCGGTTTATCTTTATCATAATATTCTTGGTAATAAATCTCGCTGTAGTTACTTGGACCAATCAGGGTGTTATTATTTCCATGGAAGGTAGGCAAACCTTCTTCTGTCAGTCCTGCAAACGGAATGGAGAACAAACTATTGATAGGATAACCTTGCACACGTCCCCAGCCTCTTCCGTCAACTAAATCGATAATTTGAGAATAGGAGTCCAATTTAGTAATCTTATTTTCTGTCCAACCAAAGATCCAGTCCGTTCCCCATGTAAATACGGGTAACTTAACGTTTACCGTTGAAAGGGTAAATTCCACACCGGTCGATTCCATCGTGGCATCATTGGCGAACTTCGTTGTTACACCACCGACACCCATCGTTTGAACGTAACCTAACAAGTCGAAGTTATCACGTTTGTACCAGTCAAATTCTAAGTTTATGCGGTTATCCACAAAACCGAAGGCGGCACCAATATTGAGCTCGTGCTTCTTCTCGTATGTCAATTCATCATTGGCAAGAGCGGATAACTGAATTCCGGTCTCTGATGCATCCGTACTTGGACGGAAGGGACTGAAACTTTTGAAGACTACCATTGAGTTAGAAGCCGGTCCACGGTCAGCGGTCAACGAGTACGAAGCTTTCAAACTAGCGTGTGTCCAAGCATCTCCGAAGGTGGGCTGCCACCAACGCTCCTCGTGTGCGTTCCAAGCCGCACTCACGTTCCACGTGGGCAACCAACGGGCATTACGACTGCGACCTAACGTGTTCGTTCCCTCATAACGGATGGTACCGTTAATGGTGTAACGACCTTTGTACGAATACGTTCCCATTGCGAAGAAGGCAAGGTTGCGGTAGTACTTGAACTCGTTAGAGTAATACTGAGTGTTTTCCTCTTGACTTTGCTTGAAGAGACGATAGTCCGTGTAAGGTACACCGCCGTTGTTATATTGATAGCCCCAACCGCGGAACCAAATGTATTGACGATCCGTTATATTGCCTTCTACGCCGCCAAACAAACTGAGGATGTGGTCGCCATTCTTACCCAAATCGGCGTTGTAACTAACCGTTCCGCGGAAGTCGGTTGAGATTAGTTTGTCCTCATTTAAGTCATAAATACCGCCCTTTGGTAAGATGGAGATAGGCAAAGCTCTTGTATCATCCGGATTGGTGTATAAGTATCTGTTCGCATCACGAATCGTGGAGTTCTCCGGATCAATACCGGCACGATAAGCTCGTGCTTGGTTACTCTCATCCATAATATTATGCTCACGAGAACTACTATAGTAACGAATGGCGCCTAAAGCACTAATCTCTAATCCGCGAACGGGTTTGTAACTGAGTTCGCCTTGGAACTTAGTATCCAATACGTTAATGTCAATATAGTTCTTTGACATCTCGTCCAACTCGTTGAAATCACAGTAGTTACGGCGATAGGTGTCTTTGGGATCCATCACACGAGACGTATTCAAAGCGTACGAGAAGGGGTTGATATCGAATTCACGACTGAACTCACCCGTTATCGGGTTGGTCTGCGCGTTGGTCGTTCCCGGTGCTTTTTGCTTACGATAACTTGCGTTGGCTATCAAGGTGGCGGTCAAGTTCTTGAGAATATCGTAACTGGCATTTAAGTTCGCCGTGAAACGCAATACTCGATCGGATTTAGTCCATCCCGGATCGTGCATCGCACTCAAAGAAGCGTAAACGCGACCTTTCTCCGTACCGGCAGAGAAACTGAGCGAGTGGTTGTGCATAATCGTTTGATTAAACAAGGCTTGGAACCAGTCGGTATTACGATATTCTGCCTGACGTAAATAAGCGTTCTTAGCAATTTGCGTATTCTCTAACTTACCTTCGTCAATGAGCTGGTACATACGACCATAAACACCGAAGTTCTTTGCCGAAACCAAAGACGAATAGTCGAGCCAACCTTTACGCTCTAACTCTTGATAAATACCCATCTGTTCTTGCGAGTTACAAACATCATAGTCCTTATAGGAAGGAACAAGACGATAGGTTAACTCGGTATTGTAGGTGAACTTGCTTTGACCTGTTTTACCTTTCTTGGTGGTAACAACGATCACGCCTGCCATGGCACGAGCACCATAGATGGACGTTGCACTACCATCCTTCAAGATTTGGAAACTCTCAATATCGTCCGCGTTAATACCTGCGATAGCACTTGCAATCAGCGTCGTGGCATCACCACTACTCAAATCACTGGCATTTAACTCAACAACATCCTCCAATACGACACCATCTACCACCCATAGAGGCTTGGAAGCACCATAAATAGAAGTAGCACCACGAACACGAATCTTCGGCGCCGTACCGAACGTACCACTTACGTTCTGCACGCTCACACCGGCTGCACGACCTGCCAGCGAACGGGAGATATCTGCCACACCGTCCAACTTGGCTTTGTCTGCATCCACCTTTGTGGCTGCACCGGTAAACAAGCGCTTGTCTTGCTTTACCATACCTTGAACGACTACTTCTTGGATCTGCTGCGTGTCTTGTTGCAACGTCACCTTTACGTTGGCCTTAACCGCTACAATCTGTTCGCGATAACCAACGTACGAAACTTTAATTGTCTTAGTCCCATCCGGAACGACGAGCTCAAAATAGCCATCGAAATCCGAGACAGTACCCAGTGTTGTTCCCTCAACCGTGATGCTTGCGCCAATGGCAGGCTCGCCCATTTCATCAAGGACGGTACCTGTTACCTTCGTCTGAGCGAAAAGCGCAACAGAAATCAGCAAGGAAACGAATGTTAATACAATCTTGTTCATAAATTATTAATGTTTTGTTTTTTTAAGTTTTTATATGTGTTTTTTATGGTATAATTTGTGTTTGTCTTTTAAGGTAAAATGCGAAAAATCGCACAAAATTACAAAAAATAAATAATATACGCAAATATTTTTTGCTTTTTTTGAATTTTTTGTGCGTTTTGTTTGGTGATTGGGTGTTTCTAACGATATGAGAACAAAAAAGTCCTTTTTGTATCGAAAAGTTCGTTCGCTACATCACATAGTTGTTGACCGGTTATTTGGGCAATCTTTGCGAACGTTTCTTGCCAGGTAGGAGCCTTGTGAAAATAGAGCATATTTTTAGCCATGGCAAGGGCATTATTCTCTTGATTCTCCGCCGCAATAGCCATCTGACCTCTGAGTTGCTGAATGGCTCGCTCTAACTGGGTTTTGGTCAACGGCTGCTGCTTGATCAGCTCTAATTGCTGATGAACGAGTTCCAAACACCGGTCTTGATCTTCGGGGTCGCAAGCGAAATAGACGGACCAATAGCCCGTATCGCTGAGGGGAGTATAGGTCGATTCTACCGTATAAACCAATCCCCGTTGCTCCCTAAGACTCATATTTAGGCGCGAGTTGAGTGCTCCGCCTCCTAAGATGTTGTTAAGCAAATAAGTCGCCAGCTGTTTCTCGTGCCCTAAGGGATACGCCAAACCGCCTAACATCATGTGGTTTTGGTGGGTGCGTTTCTTGAGCGTAACGGACGTTGAAGCCGAAGGGGAGGGAACAAAAACCTCTCTCTTATGTGCGCGCGTGTTTATATAAGGAGTCTCGCTCAAACAGCGTTGCACTTCCCTCACAACCGATTTCATAGGTAACTTACTCTGCGAGAAAACAACCATCTGCTCGGGATTATAGCGTGTCTGAATAAACTCCAACGCATCCGCCTGCCGAATCTTGTGCAAGGTCTTGGATGTACCTAAAATAGGGAAGGCAAGCTCAGAGCCTGCAAAGACAAGTCCCTCAAAATCGTCATAGATGAGTTCGCCGGGTGAATCGTTGTAACTCTCTATCTCGTCCAAAATAACTTGTAACTCCTTGTCCGTCTCTTTCTTGGGGAAAGTAGGGTGGAGGACTAAGTCCGCAATCAGGTGCAGCGTGTGCGCAAAATGTTCCACCGGTGTGGCGGCATAGAAAGTGGTCTCCTCCTTGGTGGTATAGGCATTGATCTCGCCACCGATACCCTCAATCTGGTTGATAATCTGACCGGCGGTGCGGGTCTTTGTCCCTTTGAACACACAGTGCTCGATATAGTGTGCCAGTCCGTTGAGTTTGGCATCCTCGTCGCGTGTACCTGCTCCGACCATAATTCCTACGTAAGCCACCTCTGAAACCACTTGTTTGTGTACAATTTGCACTCCATTTGGCAAAATATCGTAAAAAATGTCATTCATATTTGCATATATCAAAAAAATGTTGTACCTTTGCAGCGAATTTTCAATTACTCCCTTTTATGGGGGCCCCGAAAAGTACACCCCAAGCGGCATTGGCGGAATTGGTAGACGCGCTAGACTTAGGATCTAGTTCTCACGAGTGAAGGTTCGAGTCCTTTATGCCGCACATTATGAAAAAACTGTTTCCTTTTCTTATTCTTGTCATTCTCTTCTCGTCTTGTAAGATGCAGGATGATGCGCAATCTACTCCTGAGTTAGCGTTCTCGTTCTTTGAGCATAAGCATGGTGCTAAGGTTGATACCATCTTGGCTTATCCTCTTCGTGCCGGTGTCTATTCCTTGGATACCATTTATGCGTTAGATACGATGGCGTTCTTGATTGGAGCCAATGGTCGCTATAACGCGTTGGATTCGCTTATCATCCGTTGGGATACGACCTCTATCAAGGCTACTTTTGCGGTGGGACAGGATTGGAATAACTTCCTTGATCCTGCTAAGACCGATGTGGCGAAGGGGCGGTTCTATTTCTGTCCTTACGTTCAGCGTGTGGTGCTTCCAATGCTGTACGTTCCACAATGTGCCGGAACGGATACCGTCGTCATTCACCTCGCCAATTGCTCAACGGCTTTTGGTCCGGTGGAGTACACGTTTATTCAACCCGTTCGTTAGTGTCGTACCTCTCGATATAATCGAGGTTCTGCTTCTCTAACGCATTATCCGGTTTAATCTTATTCATTCTTGACAGATGGACCATCAAGAACAGGATGCGTCCTAAGTCGTCTTCTTGCGGGTTTCGTTGGAAGTCCGCTAAACGCTCTTTTAGTTCTGCCCACGCTTGTTCTTGGGTAGTGGTGTCCAGTCCCGCGTTGGCAATCTTATCTTGGATACGATAAGCTTTGATGAGTGCCGGCAAGGCTTGCGGAATACCGCTTAAGATGGTCTTGTTCCCACCTTTCTCTTTGAGTTTGACTTGCTCCCAGAGTTTGGAGACCTCTTCCGCATTGGCGGCTTTCTGCTCGCCGTAGATGTGCGGGTGGCGGAAGATGAGTTTATCCGCAAGGTGGTCGCAAACGTCTGCGATGTCGAAGTCGCCCGTCTCGCTACCGATCTTAGCGTAGAAGATGACGTGCAGCAGTACGTCACCTAATTCCTTGCTTATCTCTTGCTTATCCCCTACTACAATAGCGGAGGCGAGTTCGTAGGCTTCCTCAATGGTGTTTTGCCGAAGACTCTCAAACGTCTGTTTGCGATCCCACGGACACTGCTCGCGGAGTTCGTCCATAATAGTGAGCAAGCGGTCAAAGGCTTGCAATTGTTCCTGTCGTGTATGCATAGTTGTGTGTTTGTTTTCGGGCTGCAAAGGTACAACTTTTTTTTGATTTGTGCAAATAATTTGGGGATTTTTACTCATTTTTCTTCGCTGCGCGAGAAAGTAGGAACGAACACCCTTCGGTAACGTCTCGGTAACGTCCCCGTGATAGCCCCGTCAGCTCTCGTGATTGCCCTTGCATTGTCTACTGATTGGAACATATTTGTATGTATTTGTATCGTAAGTGTGCAAAATGTCAGTTTTCTGTGTTAAAAAGTTGCGTATATTAAATAAAAGTTGTATCTTTGCATGCATTTTGGAAAGTTCGCTGGTTATTTGGCTCTGCCGGCGCTTCTTTTTTTAGTGTAACAAGAGAGCCATAACAGTTATTTATTAAGGTATGAAAAGATTATTTTTTCTCCTTCTCTTATGCGCAAGCGTAAGTATGGTTTGGGCAAACCAGACCATTACAGGTAAGGTAGTCAGCGCGACGAATGGTGAGCCGGTTATCGGTGCTGCCGTTGTTGTTGAAGGAACTACCAATGGTACCGTTACAGATTTGGACGGTGTCTTTACTCTGGAAGTGTCTGAGGACGCAAAACTCGTGGTTTCGTATTTGGGTATGACCACGGCAGAGGTGGCTGCTTCAGATGGTTTGGTGGTTCGTTTGAAAGAAGCCTCTCACTCTATTGACGAGGTGATGGTAGTAGGTTTCGGAACGACCACGAAGAAGTCTTACACCGGATCGGCTTCGGTGATTAAGGCGGATGACATTGAGAAACGTCAAGCCAGTAACGTTACTCAAACATTGGCAGGTACGGTTGCCGGTGTAGTAGGTGTTAGTTCTTCCGGTCAACCCGGTACGTTGGCTACCATTCAGATTCGTGGTGTGGGCTCGTTGTCCGCATCTTCCACTCCTCTGTACGTTGTGGATGGTATTCCTACCACTACCGATGCTGTTGCTCTGTTGAACAATAGCGATATTGAGAGTGTGAACATCTTGAAGGACGCTACTTCAGCTTCTTTGTATGGTGCTCGTGGTGCCAATGGCGTTGTCGTTATTACGACCAAACGTGGTAAGACGGAGAAGACGCATGTCAGCGTCAATGCTAAGTGGGGTACTAACCAACGCGGTGTTCCGAATTACAATGTAATGACCGATCCGGCTATGTATTACGAGACTTTCTACAAATCGCTGTATATGGGTCAAGTAATCAATAACGGTGCTACGGATGCTGCCGCTACGGCATACGCTAATAAGAACTTGCTGAATGCGGACAACGGCGGTTTAGGTTATCAAGTCTATACGCTTCCTGACGGAGAGCGTTTGATTGGTACTAACGGCAAGTTGAATCCGAATGCTACTCTCGGTTATGTTAACGGGAATGGCTACTTGCTGACTCCGGATAGTTGGTATAACGAGTTGTTCCAAACGAATAACTTCCGTCATGAGTATAACCTGAATATCTCGGGTGCGACGGATAAGTTGAACTACGTTGTTACGGCTTCTTACTTAGGCGATAAGGGTATCATTGAAAATTCGTTCTTCAATCGTGTTACTGCTCGCTCGAAGGTGGAATATAAGGCTACCAAATGGTTAAAAGTGGGTGCCAACATGAGCTTCAGCCATGCTGATATGCACTATCCTCAAGAGGATGAGTACGGAGCTTATTCGTCCGCTAATATCTTCTATTTGAGTAATATGATGGCTCCCATCTATCCTCTTTACGTTCGTAATGCGGATGGTTCGATTGCCAAGGATGCTAATGGCTACACGATGTACGACTACGGAGACGGCGCTGCTATTGCTCCGAAACATGAGTCGCCTATTGGCGCACAACGTCCTTTCATGAGCCAATCGAACCCGGGTGCTCAAATCCAATTGGACAAAGAGGGCAATAAGATTGACGCTTTCGATGGCAACTGGTTCGTGGAGATAGAGTTCTACAAAGGCTTGAAAGGTTTTGCTAACGTTGGTCTGAACTATCATGGCAATCGTTATAATTCTACGACGAACCCCTTCTATGGCCAATATGCTTCTCGTGGAGGCTCTGCCTATGTACAACAAGGTCGTGACTTCAATCTTGAGCAAGTGTATATGCTGACCTATAACAATATCTTTGCCGGAAAGCACAATGTTGACCTTATGGTAGGTTATGAGAACGAGTGGCAACAATCAGCATCCGTCTCTGGTCAGAAGAACAAACTCTACAACCCTGATATTGCTGAGATTAACAATGCTATCTTGGATCCGAATACCAGTTCGTCATCCTCTGATTATAAGATGCAGAGCATCAAAGCTCACGCCGCTTATAGCTATGACAACCGCTATTTTATCACCGCTAACTATGCTCGTGAGGCTTCCTCTCGTTTCGCTCCTGACAAACGTTGGGGTAATTTCTGGGCTGTTGGTTTAGGTTGGGATATCGCCGGTGAGCGTTTCATGGATAAAGCCACGGTGGTTGACCAGTTGAAACTCAAGGCTTCATACGGTGCCTTAGGTAATGACGGTATCGGTAGTTTGTATGCTTATACAGACCAATATTCAATCTCGAATAACAATGGTTCTTTCGCTACTACGTTGGTTTATAAAGGTAACCCCGATATCACTTGGGAGACTACTTATAACTTCAACGGTGGTGTTGACTTCGCCTTGTTTGGTGAGCGTTTAGGCGGAACTCTTGAGGGCTATCGTCGTCGTACAGTAGATATGTTGTACAACCAGCCTGTTCCTTCTTCGTTAGGTTATTCTACCATTCCTGTTAACGTAGGTTCGGTATCGAATGCCGGTTTGGATTTAGAACTCCATGGAGACCTGATTCGCACGAAGAACGTATGCTGGACGGCTTACTTCAACCTCTCCTACAACGTTTCGAAGATTCTTGCTCTTGCTCCCGAATTGAATGGTGAGCTTATTGATGGTACTTCTATTTATAAAGAAGGTGAGAGTATGTATAACCGCTATCTGAAGCACTACGCAGGCGTTGAGAAAACGACAGGTAAACCGATGTGGCTCAAGGACGTTTATGATGAAAATGGTAATGTAACCGGTACGGAGACTACTACAAAATATAGCGAAGCTACTTCTTACGCTTCCGGTAACGTGAAAGCTCCTGTTTATGGCGGTTTCGGTACTAACTTGACGGCTTATGGCGTTGATTTAGGTATTGCTTTCCGTTATCAAGCCGGTGGTAAGGCATACGATACCAACTACAAGAACTTGATGCACGGTGGTTCGGAACCCGGTCAAAACTGGAGTGTGGACATCTTGAAAGCTTGGACTCCTGAGAATACAGACACGGATGTTCCTGCTCTTAACTCGTTGGATTCGTATGTGAATGGTACTTCTGACCGTTGGTTGATTTCCTCTAACTATGTTAGCTTAGACAATATCACCGTAGGTTATACCTTCCCCAAACAATGGCTCGAAAAGATTAAATTGTCGAAATTGCGCGTTTACGCTGTAGCCGATAATATTGCGGTCTTCTCTGCTCGTAAAGGTTTTGACCCGCGTCAAAGCACCACGGGTGGTTCGAATACGTTGAACTACACGCCGATTCGTTCTATCTCGGCAGGTATCCAAGTTGATTTCTAATGTTTAACCAATTTTTAATAGGATACAATTATGAAAACGAATAAAATTCTTGTTTTAGCAACTCTTTGCTTAACTTTGTTCTCCTGCGATAATTGGATGCATACCGAACCTGCCGGTAGTACTAAGACCACGGATCAAATCGGTGCTGCTTCGCAGGCGAACCCGAGTGCAGCCGACGGAACGGTGAACTCTATGTACGCCCAAATGATTGACGTGTTTACTAACTCCGAGGTTTGGAACCAAGACCGTCATAACGACTTTGGTATGCCGGCTATTTGCCTGCTCCTTTCGGAGCAAGGTCAAGACTGCTGGGCTCCTAACTCCGGTTATAACTGGTTTGGTTATAGTTTATATCCCAATAATCGTGATAACTCTCTCCAAACAACGAATGGTTTGGTTGACCACTTGATTTGGAATGACTTGTACAAACTGATTTATTGCGCCAACCAGCTCATTGGTACTATTGATGAAAATAACCCGGGTGCTCAAGAGCAAAACTTAGGTCAAGCTTTCGCTCTCCGTGCATTTGCTTATTTCCAATTAGCGCAGCTCTATGCTAAGACCTATCAAAGTGCCAATCTTGAGTCGGAGCCTTGTGTTCCGCTTGTATTACCGAATATGGCAGCAGAGAAACAACTTAATAACCCTCGCGCTTCCGTGAAAGAGGTATATGATGTTATTGACCACGATATCAACTGGGCTTGCGAACACTTGTCTTCTGCTCGTGTTGATAAAGCGCACATCAATGATGCGGTAGCTTTTGGTATCCGCGCACGTATTAACCTTGTTAAAGGTAATTATGCGGCTGCGGCAGAGGATGCCGGTCAAGCACTTTCTCTCAGCGGTGCTCAGATCTTGAGTTATAATGAATGTCTTGTTCCCGGTTTTGCCGATGCAGAAGCCAAGAACGTTGTATGGGCAAATATCATTGTTGAAACCAACGACTGCGTTCAAACGGGTATTTGTAACTGGCCTTCTTTCATGTGTACCTTCTTTACGGATGGTTACACGAGTGTGGGTACTTATTTGAGTGTTTCCACCGGTTTATATAACCTGATTGCCGAAGGTGATGTTCGTAAGAACTGGTGGCTCAACGAGGATAAAGAAACAGGTATGAAACTCAATGACGATTATAAGGCTGTTTTAGATGGTTATTTAGCAAAGGATAAACTCTATCCTTGCATTAACGTGAAGTTCGGTACCGGTGATGGTTTGGCTACTTCGGGTGATGCGGCAGCTGCCGGTGACTGGATTTTGATGCGTGCAGAGGAACTGCTTCTTATCAAGGCAGAGGCAGAGATTCGCGCAGGTCAAGACGCTTCGGCTACTTTGGCTCCTTTCTTCGCTCAACGTTATAAAGAGGGTGCTCCTGCTGCAAGTCTGGATCAAGTGCTCTTAGAGCGTCGTATTGAGTTGTGGGCAGAAGGTTTTGAGTATTTCGATATCCTTCGTAACCACGTTTCGATTAAGCGTGATTACGCAGGTACGAACTGGCCTGCTGCTTGGATTCAAGATCTTCCTGCCGATGACGACCTGCTTCGCTGGCGTATCCCAGAGGCAGAGATTCAAGCTAACCAAGGTATCTCTGATGCCCAAAAATAATTAGTTAACGTAAATAAGAATGAATATGAAAACGATTAAATTTTTAGGTCTTACTATATTGGCATCCCTTTCGTTAGTGGCATGCCAAGAGAAGTTAGCCGAGCGTGAGCCAAGTCCTAAACATGATGCCCCGAGTATCTTCTTCGCTCAATCGGAGATTACGAAGGAGTACGATCCGGCACAAGAGATAAACACGGATTCGTTGACTATCTGCCGCAAGGACGCTGCAGGTGCTTTAGAAGTGGCAATCAACGTTCTGGAGAATACTGACGATATCTTCACCGTTCCCGAGAAGATTGAGTTTGAGGATGGCGTGACCGAAGTGAAATTTGCTATCAGCGGATTCTTAGCCGGTGAGGCAGGTAAGAAATATACCTTAAAACTCTCGGTGGACGAGAAAGTAATCAACCCTTATTCCGAAAAACTGTCGGTGGTTACTTATTCGGTGACCAACTTGGCTTGGGTTAAGTCTGAGACGCAGATGGTTTATGAAGACGGTGCTTTCATGGCCGCTTTTGGTGTGGATTATATTCCGTTCTATGCAGACTTTGAGTACATTGAGCTGCCTGACGGTAGTCTTAAGTTCAGAGTGCATAATCCGTTCGCTTCTATGGCAACGGAAGATGCGGATCGTTATGGCGTTTACAATGGTTATCCCTATAACGGAGAAGGAGAGTTTGATCCCGATCCGGAGGCAGACCACAATGTGGTTATCTCCATTGATGCTAATGGTACGGCTTCGATGGCTCCTTGCAGCATTGGCGTGGATTGGAGTTACGGCGAGTTTGGAATGGGTAACGTATATGGTAACTTATCAACTAATATAGAGTCCTATCCGTTGGGAACGTATGATAAGAAAACCAAAACCGTTGTCTTCCCGGATAATTCGCTCTACCTGTATTTGCCTACTAATGGATATTATGTAGGAAAGAAGACGACCTTGTACTTCGACGTTAAGGTTTATCAAGACGATCATTCTGTAAAGCACATCGCTGATTTGGAAGGTAAATTCAATGACCCATCTATCGAGTGGGATACTATTCCGGGCGGTACGTCTATCCTTCAATCGGGAGCATTTGAGTTCTTGGGTGACCGTCTCTTACTCAAAGCCCATAATATGGATGAGGCTGCCGGTGAAAATAGCGAGTTCCTCAACCTCTATATGGTAGCGGATACATACGTAGAAGGTTACGGCTTGGCATTCTACTGGGATCAAGAGAAGAACAGAATCTCTGTTCCGGAGCAAGAAACAGGTGTAAGTATCACTTCTACCACGAAGGTTCTCGTGAAGGATAACGGTTCCGTTGTGACGGATTCGACCCTCGTTGGCGTTGATGTGACTGCCTTTGTCTTCAACCTTAAGTTCATTACGGACGCACAAGGTGAAATCGGTGACTTCACAGAGTATTTCTTCATCGGTGAAGAAGAGATTAAGTTCTCGAAAGAGTCTTATATCGGTTGGTGGGATTTCAATTGCAACCTCTCCGGTGCGGATGCTGTAGTTCCGACTCTGTTTAGTGATGGTGAAAATGATACTATCTGGATTGATGGTATCAATGGTACTTTCCCACTCTATGCTCTTTACGTAGAAGAGGACGCAACGATTGTCTTGCCGCAACAGATTATGGATATTCTTGATTTGAGTGCTTACGGCTTGACGAGTGAAGAACAAACCGTTTTGGTTAGCTATGACTACTCGGGGAATCCCATCGGCGAAGACATTATTCTAAAACTCGGTCTATCCGGAAATATAGAATTGGTTGATAATGGTCTAGTTGGCTTCTATCAATGGGTAAATAATGCCAATGCATATTGGGACTACTGGGATATCTACAGTTTCACTCCGGGTGAGGCTCCTGTCAGCGCTCCGCACAAAGCCGCTCATCATGGTTTGAACACCTCTTTAACTAAAGAGCATAAAGCTCAACCAAGTG
>JAKSNE010000189.1 GCA_024400135.1 Paludibacteraceae bacterium | reverse complement strand
TGAGCCAATATGACATCATCTACGGTGGTGCCCAAAAGAACCTCGCACCTGCCGGTGTTACCTTCGTCATCGTAAAAGAGGAGTGCCTCGGTCATGTTAGCCGCCATATCCCAACGATGCTTGACTATCGCACCCACACGGAGAACGGTTCGATGTTCAACACGCCTCCCGTATTGCCCGTTTATACCGCAATGCTCACCCTGCGCTGGCTCAAAGCCAATGGTGGCGTACAGTGGATTGACGCTCGCAACAAAGCCAAAGCCGACCTGCTCTATTCGTGCATCGACAACTCTAAACTGTTTATGCCGACCATCACTGAGGTGGAAGATCGCAGCCGCATGAACATCTGCTTCGTGCTTAAACCACAATACGAAGACCTCTTCGACGAGTTCTTTAAGTTCGCTTCCGCACGCGGTATGGTAGGTATCAAGGGTCACCGTCTCGTTGGCGGCTTCCGCGCTTCCTGCTACAATGCTATGGACCTCGAAGGCGTTCAAGCCCTCGTTGATTGTATCCACGAATTTGAAAAATTACACTAACTAGAATAACTAGATGAACTAGGATAACTAGACTAATTAGAAAAAATTATGAAACTATTAGTTGCAACCGAAAAACCCTTCGCGAAGGTAGCCGTGGACGGCATCCGCGAAGTGGCCGAGAAAGCAGGCTACGAACTGGCTCTTCTCGAAAAATATACAGATAAGAAACAACTACTCGACGCCATCGCTGACGCCGACGCAGTCATCATCCGTTCCGACATCATTGATGCCGAAGTACTCGACGCAGCCAAGAAACTGCGCATCGTCGTTCGCGCCGGTGCCGGTTACGATAACATCGACCTTGCTGCCGCTACTGCCCACAACGTAGTAGCGATGAACACCCCCGGACAAAACTCCAACGCCGTAGCTGAGCTCGCTCTCGGTCTCATGGTCATGGCTGTTCGTAACATGTACAACGGCACCTCCGGAACCGAACTCAAAGGCAAGAAACTCGGTATTCACGCCTTCGGTAACGTAGGTCGTAACGTGGCTCGTATCGCCCAAGGTTTTGGTATGGACATCTACGCTTACGACGCTTACTGCCCAGATGAGGCAATGATCGCTGCCGGCGTTAAGCCCGTTCATTCCGCAGAGGAACTGTACGCAACGTGCGACGTAGTGAGCCTGCATATCCCCGCTACCGACGAAACGAAGAACAGCATCAACGCTGCTCTCGTGGGTCGTATGCCGAAGGGCGGACTGCTCGTCAATACTGCCCGTAAAGAGGTCATCAATGAGGACGAGATTATCGACCTTATGCAATCGCGCACCGACCTCAAATATGTGGCTGACGTTATGCCCGCTGCCGATGCTAAGTTCCGCACCCTGTTTGCTGACCGTTACTTCGCTACGCCGAAGAAGATGGGCGCACAAACAGCCGAGGCTAACATCAATGCCGGTATCGCTGCCGCTAAACAAATCGTTGATTTCTTCACCACGGGTAACACCCGTTTCCAAGTTAACAAATAAGTGAAAACGCTCCTATTCATATTGGCTTTTATTCAATGCGCCACCAATGCCGTTGAAGTCAAAAACAACAACGACACCGTTTTTATCTTCGCCGATGAGATTGGTCTTAAAACCGCGGACGGCTCCGCCACCAACTGGTACGCTGCCCACGACACCACTCTCCAACTCGCACAAGGGGTCAGTGAACTCTACCCCGATGAAGGTATCGGCGTCGCCGTCAAGCACAATAACCAATGGGAGCGTTGCTACGTGGTTAAGATAGACAAAAAGCTGAACCCGCTCGTGGTACAAGCCGATTGCCAATCTACACTCGCGTTTATCTCTGGTGGTATTCCGTCCCTCTCCTACATTGGAAGGGACGGGACACCCCAAAACCTAACCCGAACTATCCATTTCCAATACAATAACCTCGTTTGGAAAGACAAAGAAGGATGGGTAGATACCCCTCTTTCTTCCACTTTTGAAGCAGAAGGCACCAACTACCTTTTGCCTCCGCTCTACACGCAGCCCACATCTATCGTGATGTTCACCGACTCCGCTTGGCGCGACCAACTCGGATTGGCTATGGACTCTACATGGGTAGAGATTGCCGTTCCGGTGGCTTTTGCTATCCACCCCACACACACCGCCACCACGCGTTGGGAGGGTGTAGAAACGAACCACATCAACGAAGAAAACCCACCTTCAAGTGACCAGTTCCTTGTTGGCTCAGGACCTACGGAGATATATTTTGAATCTCATCCCACTCCCGCGGCTGAGTGGTTTGAGTGGAACTTCTATAAAAACGGAAACCTGCTTTTCACACGCCGCGACATGGATCAGCGTTACCTCTTTGATGAAACAGCCAACTACGAGGTCAAACTGTCCGTGACCGGAGGCGACTGCCGTCGTGACACGACTTTTGCCGTCACCATCAATAAGTCGTTCCTCAACGTGCCGAACGTCTTCACCCCCAACGGCGACGG
>JAKSNE010000188.1 GCA_024400135.1 Paludibacteraceae bacterium | reverse complement strand
GAGTTATGAGATGCCTTGCGGATGGACGGTTCGTTTCTCAACGGTGAAGATGTATGATGTCAACAAGCAATCTATTGAACAAGGAATAGCGCCTCATCTTCGCATCGACAATACGAATCCCAATCAAGATAATATGATAGAGAAAGTAATTTCCTTAACCCATAAATAATACAAACTATGATAGAAGTCAAGAATATCAGCAAGTCGTTTGGTGACTTAAATGTATTACAATCAGTCAATCTAACCGTCCAACAAGGGGAGATCGTCAGTATTGTTGGTAAAAGCGGTGCGGGTAAAACAACCTTGTTACAGATCATCGGCACCCTTGACCGTCCCTCATCGGGTACAGTGTTAATTGATGGGGAAGATATATTCCAATTGTCGGATAAACAATTAGCCTCGTTCCGTAATCACCATATAGGATTTATCTTCCAATTCCACCAACTCTTACCCGAGTTTACAGCATTAGAGAATGTCATGATGCCGGGACTTATTGCCGGAGATAAACGCGACGAAGTATGCACTCGCGCAGAAAAACTCCTCACCGACTTAGGACTGAAAGATCGTATGGATCATAAGCCATCTCAACTCTCCGGAGGAGAAAAACAACGTGTCGCCGCAGCAAGGGCAATGATGATGCAACCCTCTATTATCTTAGCCGATGAACCTTCCGGTAGCTTGGACGAAACGAATAAAAAAGAACTACACCAACTACTATTGCGCATGCGAAAAGAGTTCGGACAAACCATTCTCATCGTTACCCACGATAAGGAACTGGCTCAAATAAGCGATCGCGTTGTGGAACTCAAAAACGGAAAATTAAACTAACAATGAGAAAGTATATCGGTATATTGTTCGTCTTTGGCACATTATTGGGTTGCCAACCTAAAGAACGTTTTTTCCCCGAGCAGATAGAGACGGTTGACGTGTCCATCCTGCGTTTTGATAATGCTCTTATGCAAGTCGAAGCCAACTCGATTCGCGAAGATGTGCGTGGATTACACCAGCAATTTCCTGCTTTTATGCCTATTTTTATGGAGGATATCTTAGGCATCTCCCGAATGGATACCGATTATCTATGTACTGCTCTACCCGCTTTTCTTGCTGATACGCTTTATGGTTTTGCAAAAACCAACGAATATGAGCAAACACTTTTTCAAGAAATCTCGGACATCGAAGAATCCTTATCAGAGGCGTTTAGTCGCCTCTATTATCTCTATCCCGAGTGGCACATCCCGACGCTTTATCTTTTTGTTTCCGGATTTCAAGCATCGTTATGCTGGGTCGGAGAGGATTTGGCTATCGGAGCAGATATGTATTTAGGAAGTGACTATCCTTATTATAATCGCGTAGTTCACCATTATCAAAAACAAACCATGCGCAAGGAGTGTATTCCTGCGGATGTGGTGAGCGCGTGTCTCTTTCGTAACATTCCGTATCCTTGTCGTCAGCGTCGTTTGTTAGACCAAATGCTTTATCAAGGGCGAGTAATGTACCTACTTTCTATCTGCTTCCCGCAATTGCCTAAATACGAAGTGATGGGGTACACCAAAGAGCAATGGCAATGGTGCAAACAACATGAACAAGACATTTGGAACAGAATCATAGACAAGAAGGATTTGTTCAAGTACGACAATCTCACCTTAGCCTCTTATCTCAATGACGGACCATTCACTGCCGAGATCTCTCAGCAGTGTCCCGCAAGGGTTGGCGTTTGGATAGGCTGGCAAATCATTGATAGCTATGTCCAACATCAAGACACGATTTCCCTAACCGCATTGATGGCACAATCGGATAGCCAACTGCTTTTAGAGCAGAGCGCCTATCGTCCTAAATGATTTCACTTATCGTGCATCCACACCGGCACCTACTTCACGATAGGTGTGTATATCCAGATTATCACTCACATACTTAATCGAACAAAGACGAGTGAATCCCATTCCGGAAATAAATGCTACTTCCATATCAAAGGCGCAATCGCGGAAGATACTCTCCGTTACAAAATCCACACCCGAATAGCAGACGGCTTGATGCATCTTATCTGCTATATCCGGAGTCACTCCCACCTCTTTCGCGCGGACATTTAATAACTTCGTTGGCTCGGGATAAGTAACCTTCGGGTGATGGAGTCGCGCCTCGATCACATCAACCCAACTGCCAATCTCAAAGTTACTACTACCGGCATAGCCGATGTTAACCACCAACGCGTCTTTCGGTATTGACCGTGTAGATTGCATAATATTCAGCGCACCTACACCCGTAATAACTACTTGCCATTCGTCGGCATTAAGTCCTAAATCCTCAATAAGTTTGAGTTCTTGCTCTTCAGCAATTAAGATATATCCTTTCATTGGAGTTTGATTTGATCTCGTTTGTTTATATAGTTGCGTTCCTATCCCTGCAATAACGATAAGAACAACTAAGATAATAAGTGTCGTGTATTTTTTCATGCGCTGATAATGATATTAAATCCTTCTTG
>JAKSNE010000187.1 GCA_024400135.1 Paludibacteraceae bacterium | reverse complement strand
TTATTGCCGCTCACGATCCTATCAGTTTCTGCGGAATCAACTCCGTTGGTCTCAAGCGCAGAGGCTTCGATAACGACCAGATAGCAAGGGTACAAGAAGTGTACCGTCACCTGTTTATGTCGGATATGAATATCTCTCAAGCTATCGCTTATATTGAGGAAAACATGCCCGCATCAAAAGAAAGGGATATGATTCTGAGTTTCGTCAAGTCCTCACCACGAGGGGTAATAAAGGGGATCTAAACTTGCTAAACCCGCTAAACTTGTTAAACCTGTTAAACTAAAAATATATGGAAGAAGAAAGAAGTCTCAATTTCATTGAGCAGATTGTAGAAAAAGACATTCAAGAAGGTAAGAACGACGGTCGCATACAGACACGTTTCCCGCCGGAACCGAATGGCTATCTGCACATCGGTCACGTCAAGGCTATTTGCATGGATTTTGGTATAGCCGAGAAGTATAATGGTGTTTGTAACCTCCGTTTTGATGACACCAATCCCGTCAAAGAGGATGTCGAGTACGTTGATTCTATCCAACGCGATATCCAGTGGTTAGGATTCCAGTGGGGTAACGTCTATTATGCCAGTGACTATTTCCAACAACTATACGACCTTGCCATCGACTTTATCAAACACGGCATGGCATACGTAGATGAGCAGACGGCTGAGCAGATTGCCGAGCAGAAAGGTACACCTACCGAACCCGGTGTGGCATCGCCTTATCGCGACCGTCCCGTAGAGGAGAACCTGCGTCTGTTCCAAGCTATGCAGAACGGTGAAATAGAGGATGGTAAGATGGTTCTGCGCGCAAAGATCGACATGGCGAACCCGAACATGCACTTCCGCGATCCTATCATGTACCGTATCATCACTACGCACCCGCACCATCGTACGGGTCGTAAGTGGAACGTCTATCCCATGTACGACTTTGCCCATGGTCAAAGCGACTACTTCGAGGGTGTGACCCACTCTATCTGCACGTTGGAGTTTGTGGTACACCGTCCGCTCTATGACTACTATATCGACCGAATGATTGACTTCGGGTACCAACGTAACCCGAACGATGTCGAAGACCGCACTCACCAATACGAGTTCAATCGCCTCAATATCACTTACACGGTGATGAGTAAGCGTAAGATGTTACAACTCGTGCAAGAAGGTCTGGTTGCCGGTTGGGACGATCCTCGTATGCCGACCGTCTGTGGTTTGCGTCGTCGTGGATATACTGCCAAAGCCATTCGTAAGTTCATTGACGCTATCGGTTATACGAAAGTAGAGGGAATGATTGATGTCGGATTATTGGAGCACACCATCCGCGAAGAACTCAAAGAGACCGCTCCTCGTATGCTCGCTATCTTCGATCCCGTCAAACTCGTGCTCACAAACTACGACAAAACCGGCGAGACGATTATTGCCGAGAACATTGATGGTCACCCCGAACTCGGGACACGCGAGATGCCGTTTGCCAAAGAACTCTATATCGAGCGTGGTGACTTCCAAGAACAAGGTGATAAGAACTTCTTCCGCCTCAGTCCGATGGGACGCGAAGTGCGCCTCAAAGGGGCGTATATCATTCAAGCCACCGGTTGCGAGAAAGATGCAACGGGTAAGATAACCACCGTTTACGCCACCTATGACCCCGATTCTAAGTCGGGTACCGAAGGCGGTAATCGTAAGACGAAAGCAACAATTAACTGGGTAGAATGCACCTCGTGTATTGATGTAGAGACGCGTCTCTATGACCGCCTGTTTGCGTGCGAGAACCCGTCCGCAGAGGAAGGCGACTTCCGCGACTTACTCAATCCCGATAGCCTGAAAGTGGTGACTTGTAAGGCAGAGAACGCTTTGCGCAAAGAGATGCAACCCTTGCACATCGAAGGCGGCGTACCCGACTTACACCACTATCAGTTGCTCAAGAACGGTTTCTTCGTGGTCGATCAAGACACCACCGCAGAGAAACTCATCCTCAACCGCACAGCAAGTCTAAAAGATAACTGGCAGAAGTAACGCTGACAATCGTTAGCGATTAAAAGGACAACACTCTTGGCAGATAAGGCAATGATTGGTTTCGTAAGCAATACATTGCGTTACATCCCAAGGCTCTTTGCCTAACACCCCACGAGGGCAAGCGTCGATACAGAGACGACAAGTGCCGCAGTTGGGGAGTAGGGGAGTAGAGGAGTAGGGGGGTAGAGGAGTAGAGGGGTAGAGGGGTAGGGTGATGCTCAAGCATAACTCGCCCAAATGTACCAAAGAACCATGCGTTGAATGAATAAACGCGTGGTTCTTTCCTATAAACCCAAGACCGGCACGCTGAGCCCAACGACGCTCCAAGAACGGTGCCGAGTCACAAAAAACATGTTGATGGTCAGCGGAAACGATATCCTCTCCAGCAATCTCCTTCAGTCTTGCCTCTAACGCATAGAGTTTGGATTTCATCGTTCGATGGTAGTCGTGTCCCGAATGGGCAAAAGTAAGCACTCCCACTAAGATGGTCT
>JAKSNE010000186.1 GCA_024400135.1 Paludibacteraceae bacterium | reverse complement strand
GCTGAAGCAGAATCTTTGCCAGTTCGATACGCATACGCCAGCCGCCGGAGAACTCTGTACATGGACGATTGAAGTCCTTGCGCTCAAACCCAAGACCGATGATCGTGCGGTCCATCTCAGCAATGAAACGGGCTTGGTCTTCGCCTTGGAAGATGGTCATCACCTCCTCTTGGAGTGTGTTCCCATCCTTATGGAGCATCACCTGCGGTAAGTAACCGATAGTCAGGTCGTTATCGCGTGCGATAGTGCCCGAAGTAGGGGTATATTCGCCCGCAATGAGTCTCAGCAGGGTCGTCTTCCCTGCTCCGTTCTTGCCGACTAAAGCGATACGGTCTTTCTTGTTGACGAGGAAAGAGATATCGTTGAGTATGGGCCGTGCCGAAAACTCTATGCTAAGATGTTCGATAGATAACATTAGATGTCCAGTTCTTCGTAAATGGAGTTTTTACTCTTGAATTCGGGTACGATCTCTTTCATTTTCTTAACCACAAGGAAAGGCTTGTTCGATTCGGCAAGATGAACGAGTTCGTTGATGTTCGTTTGTACCTGCTCGTAGTCGTATTCTCTAACCTTAGCGATGAGGATTTTCTTATTAGAGGTCGGGAGGGTGGTCTCTTTTTTGTTGAGTAGTTCCTCGAATAGTTTCTCACCCGGACGCAGTCCTGTGAAGACAATCTGCATGTCCTCTCCGGGGATATATCCTGCTAATCGGATCATGTTTTTGGCAAGGTTGAGAATCTTTACAGGGTGTCCCATGTCGAAAACGAATATCTCTCCGCCATTGCCTAAGGCAGACGCTTCCATCACGAGGCAGCAGGCTTCGGGAATGGTCATGAAGTAACGAATGATATCGGGGTGCGTGACGGTGACAGGACCGCCTGCGGCAATCTGTTTCTTGAAGTAAGGAATAACCGAGCCGTTAGAGCCGAGTACATTTCCGAAACGGGTAGTGATAAACTTCGTGCAGTCGGGGTTGTCTTGTTGCAGTTTCTTGAAGAGTGACTGAACATAGATTTCTGCGATACGTTTGCTGGCACCCATGATGTTGGTCGGGTTAACGGCTTTATCGGTGGAAATCATAATGAAACGTTCCGCCTTATATTTGACTGCCATATCCGCCATATTACGTGTACCCATCACGTTCGCTTGGATAGCCTCGTTGGGGTGCGATTCCATAAGAGGAACGTGTTTATAGGCTGCGGCGTGATAGACGATATCGGGCTTATATTCCGAGAAGATGGTCTCTATGCGTTTGCGATTACGTATGTCCGCGATAAGCGGAACAAAGTGCGCGTCGGGAAACTCGTTATGCAAATCGAGCGTAAGGTCGTGCAATGGCGATTCGGCTTGTTCAACGAGAATCGTGATACGCGGTTTGAACTTCTGAATCTGACGTACTAACTCCGAACCGATACTGCCTGCGGAACCACTGACGAGCACGATCTTATCTTGGATAGTGGATAGCACGTTATCCGTATCAATGGCGATAGCGGGTCTCTCAAGCAAGTCCTCAATTTGGATGCTGTTGATACGAAGAAGATGTTGCTTTTGCTCTTCGGATGTGTCGTCATCGTAGAGGTTGAAGTTCGAAGTGGTGAGGATGTGGATATTGTTTTTAATGAGTATCTGTAGGTCTTTAGCAGGAATAGAAGAGCCGAGGTTAGCGGTCGCAAAAATGACATAACGAATGCCACGCGTATGCATGTAATCCATCGTTTTTTGGTTGAGCGGGAAGACGTGCAAACCGGCTAACCGATAGGAGGTTTTATTATCGGGTGTCTCCACAAATCCCACAATGCGGTAGGACGGTCTATTCATAGAGTGTAGCATCTTAGCTATAGCCAAACCGGACGAGGTAGTGCCATAGATAAGCGCTTTTGGACTATCGGATAACGTTTGCGAAATAGCTTCATAAATGGTCTTTACACCTACACGAAGGCAGAATAATAGCACAAAAGCGGTGGGCATATAGAGGGCGGGAATGGTGTTGTAGAAAAGTTTAGTGTGAGCAAAATGATCTACACATAGGCTGGCTACAATAATCACTAATCCGGTACAAAAAACAGAGAGTAAGCACTTGGTCGTATCCACAAAAGTGGAATAACGCAAAATGCCCGAATAAGTATGGAAGATATAAAAGAAGAATATCTGCACACAAATAAGGATGAGGAATTGGTATCCAAGGGGTAACAATTCATAAGTCGGATTATAACGGAATACACCGCTTCCAATCCAATAACTTAAGAAATAAGCAATAGCGCAGAGGATGCAGTCCATCAGCAGAACGCACCAACGGGGTAAATAGTTAAAATCAAAAATGTGCGAGAAAATGTCGGATTGACGAATCTCCTTAATCAGTTTGTCTGGCATAGAATAATGTTTTGATAAATTTTCCTGTATAACTTTGTTCGCATTGCGCGAGTTGTTCGGGCGTACCCTCAAAGACGATATACCCGCCTTCCTCTCCTCCTTCCGGTCCGAGGTCAATGACGTGGTCGGCAGCAAGGATAATGTGCG
>JAKSNE010000185.1 GCA_024400135.1 Paludibacteraceae bacterium | reverse complement strand
TTGCTTTTGTGGTGGGTGGAATTATGCTCGCGGTGAACCTTTTTGCTCCTCGCAAACCACAATCCACAATCTACAATAGCCGGAACGGCGCACAATCCACAAATTGGGATAGCATCAGGTTAGCGCGAAAGGATAGTGCCAAAGCCTATTGGGACAGTGTGCGGATAGTGCGAAGGGATAGTGGCAAAGCGTATTGGGATAGTGTCAGAATAGCTCATCGAGATAGTGCAAAGGCTTATTGGGATAGCCTTAAAACTGCGAGAAAAGATAGTTTTAATCAGGTTAAAGATAGCGTATATGGCGTTCGTATCGCCAAGCGCGACACTATTTTAGACCTCAACACGGCGGATACAATGAGTTTGCAATACCTACGCGGCATTGGACCGTATATAGCGAAGCGGATTGTATGGTATAGGCAAGATTTGGGAGGGTTTGTGAGTAAGGAGCAACTGCGAGAGATGGATGACCTTTGTCGTTACAATAAGGACACGACGCATAGGTTTAAGTTTGACTCGGTGCTACCGCATTTGGTGGTAGATACGAGTTTAGTGCAACGCCTGCCCATCAACACAATGACGGCGGCGAAGTTGTCGAAACATCCTTATATAAACTACACGCAGGCGCGTGCGATATACGAACTAAGACGGCGGAAGTTCAATTTGCAGCCGAAAGACTTAACGAAAGTCTTATCCGAGGAGGAAGCGCAAAGACTAATGCCGTATATTGATTGGACTAAAAAAACAAAACGATAATGAAAATGATTGCCCCCTCAGTCTTGTCGGCTGATTTTGGAAATTTACGTCAATCGTTGGAGATGATTAACGAATCGTCTGCCGATTGGTTGCATGTTGATGTGATGGATGGTGTTTTTGTGCCGAATATCTCGTTCGGTTTTCCGCTGATGAAACCCATGCGTAAGTATTGTACCAAACCTCTTGATGTGCATCTGATGATTGTGCATCCGGAGAAATATGTCGAGCGTTTTTGCGATGAAGGAGCCTATAGTGTAGGTTTCCATTTGGAGGCAGTCGATGACCCGCTACCCATCCTTGATCTCATTCGCAAGAAAGGAGTGCGAACCTGTCTTACCATCAATCCCGATATTCCTGTCGAGCGTCTTTTCCCATATCTGGATAAGGTTGATATGGTGCTCGTTATGTCTGTGTTTGCAGGCTTTGGTGGACAAGCATTTATTCCCGATTCCATCGACAAGATCCGCACCTTACGCGCGGAGATTAATCGCCGTCAGCTCGCTACACTTATTGAGGTGGATGGTGGGGTGAATGTCGATAATGCGGCATCCATCTACGCTGCCGGAGCGGATGTGCTGGTGGCTGGTCACGCGGTCTTTAAGGCTGCCAATCCGATAGAGGCTATTCGTCTTATCAAACAATGAGGGGCTTTTTAGCGCGTAATCCGATTAGTATTCTTTGTGTGCTGATGGTGACTGCGATCTTGTGCGGTCATTATCTGTGGGGACTGTTTCCCGTACCACCTTATCAACGACCAACGGCAAACGCTTGGCAACAAAAACTGGTGGAACGTTACCAATCTATGGGCTTGACGGGCGACGCGTTGGGCATTGTTTCTGCGCTCACGTTAGGTTACAAAGGGGACTTGGATAGGGGAGTTATCCAATCTTTTCAGCGTTCGGGTGCGGCACACGTGCTTGCCGTCAGTGGGCTGCATACGGGTATCGTTTATGGATTGATTGTGTTTCTGCTGACGTTCGGCAGAAGATATAAGCCTCTTTATGACCAGACATTGTGGCGGTGTTGTCAATCCGCTTTGGTCTTGGCTCTGCTGTGGTGTTACGCGTATTTGACAGGGCTCACGCCATCTGTTGTGCGCAGCGCGTTGATGCTCTCGTTAGTTGAGTTAGCGCGATTGTGCCACCGGCCGCCCTTCTCGCTTAACGTGGTCTTTCTGTCAATGGTGCTTATCCTCGCCATCCGCCCGACGGACTTGTTTAATGTCAGTTTTCAACTCTCCTATTCTGCCGTTATCGCCATTGTCGCCTTCTCATCAATCCTCAATAAACAATCATCACAAAGCAATAAGCAATTATCAAACACCACATATGCTTTTCGGAAACTTGGTAGGGGGGCGTTCAATTTAGTTTGGGTGTCTTTGGCGGCGCAGTTAGGAACTATGCCTTTTACGCTCTACTACTTTCACCAATTGAGTAACTATTTCTTGTTGACGAATCTTATTGTTTTGCCCTTGGCTACGATTCTTGTTCCGTTGGGACTGGCGGTTCTTGCGTTAGGCAATGTCCCGTATCTTGGAGCAGTCTTGGTTTGGTGTTTGCAGAACGGTACGGAGCTGATGATTGCCTCCGTCGATTGGGTTCAGTCCCTCCCGGGTGCTGTTGTGCAGTTTTAACAAAGTTATCTCCAACAGTTTTGGCAGATGTCGATAGGGGTGTTGGAAAGGACACGGCGGCGGAAGGATTGGGCTTTTTCAGAATGAAAGATAGTTGGCAAATCCTCTTGCAACAGATTGCCAAACGAATACTTAGCCGCCTTATCGTAAC
>JAKSNE010000184.1 GCA_024400135.1 Paludibacteraceae bacterium | reverse complement strand
TGCTCATCAATGCGCCGAGTACGTTCTGGACGGTTGGACTGGTTCAGTTCTTCTGCTGGGCAGCGTTTATGTATATGTGGACTTATTCGAATGGTGCCGTAGGTGTTCTGTGCTTTGGCTGGGACGGCGTTAGTGCTGGTGCTCCTGAATTCCAAGCTGCCGGTAACTGGGTAGGCGTGGTGTTCTGCGTTCAGGCGGTAGGTTCGCTCTTGTGGGCAATGGTGCTGCCGTGGTTAGAGAAGCGTTTCGGCAACAAGGGTGCTTACGCTATCTCGCTCATTGTAGGTGCTATCGGTTTTGCGTCGATTTGTATGGTACACAACCAGTATGTGCTCTTCGTTAGTTACGCTCTCGTGGGTGCGGCTTGGGCAGCGATGTTGGCTTTGCCGTTTACTATCTTGACCAACTCGTTGAAGGGCGAAAACATGGGGTACTACTTAGGTTTGTTTAACTGCACGATTTGCTTACCGCAGATAGTAGCAGCCCTCCTCGGTGGGGTACTCCTTAAATATATATGCGCAGGCGCGCAGGCGTATATGCTTGTCGTAGCGGGTGTACTGCTCGTGTTAGGAGCCATCAGCGTAGTTGCGATAAAAGAAAAGAACTAGATTTACTAGATATACTAGATCCTCTAGACTAACTATAAACAACAATAATTAACAATAATTTTTAACAACATGAAAACAAAGTTACTATTTGGTTTGTCAGTAATGTCTATTCTGCTTATGGGGTTCTCTTCTTGTAAGGAGCACAAAAGCGAGATGGATATTATGAAGCAAACTTCGTTAAAGACCTTTAGGGGGACGCCCTATCGTTCCACCTTTACGGTTGACGAGAATGTGCAAACGATGATGACAACGGAGTATCATTTCTTGTCTCAAGACACGATTCAAAAAACCATTGGCTTATGGGGCAATGGGGTAGCGTATGCCACCACTCCTATGCTTTACACGTATCGCCAAGAAGAGTTCGCAGAGCAGAATGTAGGTCAATACTATATTCTGAAATCTATTGAAACAGGAGAAGAAAAACGCATTAAATTTGAAAACAATGCTATCCATGATGGAGACAATGTGTGCGACTTAACGTTCTCGACCATCAATTCGATAGCTACTATTGATGCCGATTTCTCGAACACGAATTGGGCTATTGATACCACGGTGTTCTGGACCAAAGATGTGGAGAAGATTTTGTCTTATGACACAATCAAGCACATTGAGAAAGACCCTCAAACGGGTAAGAAACATTGGGTGATTGATACCGTTATTCCTCACAAAGGAATGGTGAAGGATACACTTGGCCCTAAGTTTGTTGTTAGCGGTACATTCTCTTTCTTCCGTGATAACGAATATAAGAACACGGGTACGATTTCGTATAACTATTTAGCTTATGATAAGGGCAACTATGATGTTCCTACCACGCAGATAAGTTATGATGGCGATATGAGTTGGTGTCTTACTTCTGTAAGTTCCGCTAAGAAGTTTACGGTAATGTGCCAATTTAATGATGGAAAGGAGTATCTCCCGCTTTACGACTTCACCACCACTCGTGATAAGAGTTCGGGTGAAGTGACGGATAAAACGATAATGTTTAACGAATTCCCTCTTAAGTGGGTGAAATAGGTCTAAGATATGAAAACGAGTAATATTTTTTCTTTTCGTGCAGGATTAGTTGCTCTCTTTTTGATGGCAACTACTGCGCTTATGGCGCAGATTACAGTTAGCGGTACGGTTGTTGATGCTGCTAATGGCGATCCGATTATTGGTGCCAATATCATTATCAAAGGCACCACGGTTGGTACAGTTACCGATTTTGATGGTAATTTTAATTTGAGTGCTCCTGAAGGTTCTGTTATTCAAATCTCTTATATGGGTTATGAATCTGTAGAGAAAGAAGCTCAAGCTTCGATGATTATCAAACTCGGTGAGAATACGGAATTATTGGAAGAATTAGTGGTTGTTGGTTATGGTACGGTTAAGAAGAACGATGCCACCGGTTCTGTGACTGCTATCAAACCCGATGAGATGAACAAAGGTCTCACGACTAATGCGCAAGACTTGTTAGCAGGTAAGATTGCCGGTGTGAGTGTTATTAATAATGGCGGTATGCCGGGTGGTGGCGCTACTATCCGTATTCGTGGTGGATCGTCCTTAAGTGCAAGTAACGACCCGCTTATCGTTATCGATGGTTTGGCAATGGATAATGGTGGTATCCCGGGTGCAGCTAACCCCTTGTCGATGGTGAACCCGAGTGATATTGAAACCTACACGGTATTGAAAGACGCTTCGGCAACCGCTATCTATGGTAGCCGTGCTTCTAATGGTGTCATCATTATCACGACCAAGAAAGGTGCTGCAGGTCAGAAGTTGAAAGTGACGTATGATGGTAACGTATCGGTTGGTACGTTGACCAATAAGTTGCAGACCTTGACAGGTGATGAGATTCGCGCATACGCAACGGCATTAGGCCATAATCATAGCCAAATGAAGTATCTTGGAACGGAGAACACGAACTGGCAAGACCAAGTCTATCGTACCGCCGTTTCGACCGACCATAACATCTCTTTGATGGGTGG
>JAKSNE010000183.1 GCA_024400135.1 Paludibacteraceae bacterium | reverse complement strand
GAGCAAGCCATCTCCGATGCCGCTAATCAATTAAGATTAAGTGAAATACGTCAAATATTAGAACGAACGTATGAAGTATGCAGATAGAGCAAAGACTATCTTTGAAGAAGAGATAGGCGAGTTGACTAAACTCAAAGACAGCTTGGACGAACATTTCGACCAAGTGGTGGAATTGATGTATGCCTGCGAGGGAAAGATCGTCGTGATGGGCATTGGTAAGACGGGTATTATTGGTCATAAGATAGCGTCTTCGTTGGCTTCAACGGGGACTTCTTCCATCTTCGTCAATGCTGCGGAAGCGGTTCATGGCGACTTGGGAATGATTGATAGCAAAGATATTGTGCTGCTGGTAAGTAATAGCGGTTCCACCGATGAGATATTAAACGTAGTAGCACCCCTTCGTACGTTAGGTTGTACGATTGTGGCACTGACGGGCGACACGTCGTCCAAACTGGCTAAGGCGTGCGAATATGTACTATCGGTTCACGTAGATAAAGAGGCTTGTCCATTAGGTTTAGCCCCCACCACTTCGACGACAGCAACGACGCTGATGGGTGACGCGCTGATCGTGTGCCTAATGGAGAAAAGACAGTTTAAGGCGGAGAACTTTGCTCTCTACCATCCGGGTGGAGCGTTAGGTAGACAACTGCTATCTCGTGTTTATACGCACATGGACTGTTCCGTTCCGAAGGTAAAGAAAGATGCTACGTTCCGCGAAGTGGTACGCGAGATGTCGGAGCACCACTTAGGCATGACGATGGTCTTTGAGGGAGCAACCTGTGTAGGAATCATCACCGATGGCGACCTAAGACGTGCTATAGAAAAGTTCGACGATCTGCATATAAAGGCAGCGGAAATTATGACTCCGTCCTATAAGCATATTCATAAACAGGCACTCCTCACGGACGCGTTAGCGATAATGGACCAGTATAATATCACCACCTTGGCAGTGACAGAAACACCCGAATCCACCGAAATAATCGGAATCATTTCCATCCACCATATTATTGATTTTAAGTAACGTTATGGAGCACACCATTACTATTTATTGTAAGAACACGAAGTCGTATCACGAGGTAGAGCGAGGCATCTCTTTGACTCAATTAAAAGAGCAACTGCATATTAAGTTGAAGTATCCCGTTATCGCTGCTCGTGTCAATTATAAGTTGGAAAACTTAGACTTCTTGCTGTATAAACCCAAAGATGTGGAGTTTTTGGATATAAGCAGCCACTCGGGTCGTCGTTGTTATGTAAGAACATTGATTATGGTGTTTGGATGTGCCGTTCACGAGTTATACCCGGATGCCGACTTACGCATAGAGCACCCCATCTGCAAGGGTTATTACTGCACGTTGCAGGGGAAGGCACTCACAACAGAAATGGTTCAAGCCATCAAAGAGCGGATGTTGCAGATTATACAAGAGGACAGAAAGATTTATGAGATGGAGAAGCAGACCAAGGAGGTTATCCGTATCTTTGCTCAGCAGACGGATGGTAAGGCAACACTTTTCCGCACGTTAGGTAATCCGTATTGCCGTTATTTCCGCATGGGCGATTATAACGATTATTATATGAGTGTGCTGATGCCGTCTTCCGGTTATATCAATATCTTTGATTTGGAGCCCTATCACGATGGTATGCTTCTGCGTGTTCCTTCGCGCACTAATCCGGAGGTTTTGGAAGGTAAGGTTCAGCAAGATAAGATGTTCAAACACTTCAGCGAGTATAGCAAGTGGAATAAACTGATGAATATCGCTAATGTGGGCGACTTCAATAATCTGTACGATGAGGGTAAGAGTTATGAGATGATTAAACTCGCTGAGGCATTGCACGAGAAGAAAGTGGGTCAGATAGCGGATGCCATCTGTAATCGTGAGGGAGGTTGTCCTAAGTTAATCCTTATCTCAGGTCCCTCTGCGTCGGGTAAGACGAGTTTTGCTCAACGGTTGCGTATTCAGTTGATGGTTAATGGTCTCAAGCCGCTGACCGTATCAATGGATAACTATTTTGTCAATCGTGTAGATACCCCCAAAGACGAGAATGGCGAGTGGGACTTTGAGGATATCAACGCTTTGGATTTGAAACTCTTCCGCGACCACCTGCACCGAATGCTGCAAGGGGAAGAGGTAGAGATGCCGCACTACTCGTTTGAGAAAGGTGAGCGCGAGTGGTTAGGAGAGAAGATTAAGATGAATGAGGACAATATCTTAATCGTAGAAGGTATTCACGCGCTCAATCCGAATCTCCTCCCGAATGTGCCGAAGGAATTAACGTACCGTATTTTTGTATCGGTGCTAACGACTATTAACTTAGATAACCACAACTGGATCCCGACGACGGATATCCGTTTGTTGCGTCGCATTGTGAGAGATTATCGCACGCGCGGTTTCTCCGGTCGTGATACGATTGCGCGTTGTCCGTCTGTGGTGCGTGGAGAGTTAAAATGGATCTATCCTTATCAAGAAGAAGCCGACGCAATGTTTAACTCCGCCTTGCTGTTTGAGTTAGCGGTATTGAAACAAGCGGCGGAACCCGTCTTAGCGGAGGTGCCTAAGTTCTGTAACGAATATACGGAGGCACACCGTTTGTTAAAGTTCTTACAATATTTCCGCCC
>JAKSNE010000182.1 GCA_024400135.1 Paludibacteraceae bacterium | reverse complement strand
TTAGCTCTTGGTTCGGCGACGTTGCCTGATTTTGAATACGGCAAGACTTATGAATTCTACCGTATGGCGAAAGATGGTAAGTGTCAAATCGATCCCGTTTCCACGGATACAGTGAAGGTTATGGTTTATCCCGAGTTTACCCCCGGCGATATCAAGCCGGCTACGAATTCGACCATTTGTTGGGAAGAAAGTCATACTATCACGATTGAGAATGCTACCGCAGCAAGTGGTGGTGGAGAGGATATTCATTATTATTGGAAAGTTAATGAGAATAAGATTGAGTATTCCGACAGTGAGACGCTGACCTACGTGTTACCCTCAGCCGGAGAATACACTTTCCGTCGCTATGCTTATAACGATAAGTGCGTTAGCGAGACAGAGGCTATTCCTGCTACGACCGTTTATACCGTAACGTTGCTTAAGGCATTTGAGCCGGGTTACATCACGGAAGAAGATTCTCTTGTTATCGTGGCTTGCTCAACCGAAGATGCTTTACAACAATTAAATACGATTACGGGTAGCGAAGCCTCGGGTGGTGTCGATGCTATTTATACTTGGGACATGACCGAAGACAAAAGAACCGATCAATTAGAGAACGAACATGGCAAAGACCTTGATTTGACCCAATACATAAAGATGAACACAAGATACGTGTTCACTCGTAAAGCGAAAGACAACTACTGCGTAACCGAAGGAATAAGCAGTAAAGGTATAGTGATTATTGAGATTTACGGAGAAATCACTCCCGGACAGATAGAAAGCAAGACGATTGATAAGACTTGTCTTGTTCCGGGTCAAGAGAAAGAAGTCGTTGTTGAAATCGCTTCCCCCCAACCCGCAACGACCGAACGTGGAGACATAGTTTATACTTGGTATATGGTCAAGAATGGCGTTACTTCGATTGTTGGTGATAACAATGAGAAATTAGATTACACGATTTCTTTTGAAGGTATTGACACCGAAACCACGTTCACCTTCTACCGTACCGCATACAACTCTTCTTGCGGTAGCGACAAGGTAAAAGCCGCCGGCGAGACGAAGGTGATGATAAGTTTTGCAGACACGATTAATAAGACGGTTGTTCTTTGTGAATCGGAGTTCGAGGATGGTAAATACATCTACTATTATCCAAGTATGGATGATATTCACCAACGAGTTACATTTGATTTGAAAGACTTGAAACCCGCACGTTTCACGGATAACATCGCCGAATCGACTTGCAAGCCATTTGTGACTTTGACTCCTGTTGTTATTCCTTCTCCAAAGATTACGACAGACGATGTCGCTGAGGTTTGTCAAGAAGGTGAAGATGGCACACTGCCTATTTACTTCAAGATGGTCGAGGGTTCAGCGAATATGTATAGTATTGAATTGAGCGAAGGTTTGAGACCCTATTTCGATAACAAATCTCATATTGAGGGAACGATGCCACTCGTTAATGCCGGCGAGCCGGGTGTGATTACGTTGCACTGCAAACGTATTGGTTATCTTGGCGGAGAGAAAGTGATGTACCTGCAAGTAGGTGTTGAATCCGAAGAAACTGCGGGTGAGTCCGATTGCTTCAGTACGATGAGCAGAATCACGCTCACCGTCACGCAAGGAGGGTATATCGAGAGCAAGTACGACAAAGTGCTATTCATTGATAACAACCCCAAGAAAGAGACGGATCCTAAGTTTACCGGTTACCAATGGTATAAGAACGGTATCTTAGTTGAAGGCGCTACGGGTCAGTACTACCACGAAGGTGGAGCGACATTGGTTGGTAGTTATTTCGCAGACTTGACCTATTTCGAGAATGGTAAAGAGACTACTATGCGAACCTGTACGCTTCAGATGCCTGTTGAGTCAGGAAGGAAAGTGGGCGTGCCGACAAGCAACGTGACTAAGCAGTTGGAGGATGGACAGATAGTCATCCAACGTGCCGGAGCGAAATACAATATCTTTGGAAGTAAAATGAGTAATTTATAATTTAGGAGGACACGAATATGAAAAAGACTTTATTAGCAGCTATCCTTATTATAAGTAGCGTTCAACTCATGGCTCGCGTCTATCCGGATTCCGTTCGGGAAGCCAGTCAAGCGCAAGCACGTATTAACCAAGGATTGAGTATTGAAGTAAGTGGCGGTATAGGCATGAGCCGTATTGATTTCCAACATTGGGGTCAAAAAGGGAACGATGCCTTCCAAGCCAATGGATTAAAGAATTATCTCACGTTCCCGAGTGGAAACGCAGCATTAGGATTGACTTATTACTTTGTTCCGTGCTTTGGTTTGGGAACGGGTATTGAGTTCTCCTCCTATCGCTCAGAAACGAAGATAAGCAAGCCTTGGACGTTCAATGGTGTAGATAAATATGGTGACGAATACTACCAAGTGATTCGCACCAATATCGTAGAGCAACAAGACTTGTATATGTTAGAGATTCCTGTAGGACTTCATTTCCGCGCGATGGGTGAAGGTAAACGTGTTGGGTTTATCGGAGCGTTGGGTGTTAAGTTCGGTCTGCCGATGCTGAGCAATTATCAAATGAAGGATAATGCCACCTTAGATAATGTGGTTGGCTACCCCATCTACGACTTGGAGATTCGGGATATCCCGACCGTGATTGAGAACGGAACGG
>JAKSNE010000181.1 GCA_024400135.1 Paludibacteraceae bacterium | reverse complement strand
TGCAACCGCTGGCACAAAACACTTTGACCGCACAAGGAGCCGAAGCACAATACTGTATCGCGGAGGCATATTTCAATCTCGGCAATTTAGACGCTGCCGAGGCGGAGATTATCTCCTTCACGCAACAAAAGACCCAACAGCAATACTGGCTCGCCAAAGCTCTTATTCTTCTCAGCGATATCTATCGCCAACGCGGAGACGACTTCCAAGCGCAACAGTATTTGCTATCCTTACAGAATAACTATAAACTCACCGACGACGATATACTTACCATTGTTGCCGCTAAACTTGCTCAAATAGAATGAAACGTATCTCACTTTTAATTGCCCTCAGTCTGACTGTCTCCCTTGTAGCGCAAGACTATGACCGTTCCGTGGTGGTAGAGAAAGATTTTCAACCTATCATCAAGAATGCCGGCAAACTCAAACAACCTCATACATTGATCCAGACTGAGGTGCCGCAGACACCTATTGTCTTTTCTCAACCCGATACGTCTGTGTTGCACTACGGACAGGTCTATCCTCTCAATCCGCAACCTATGACGTTCAGCCAACCCGATACGCTTAAAGGGCTTATCGAGGGTGGTGGAGGACATATCAACTCGCGCCTGCGTTTCTGGTACACGGTGGCGGATAAGAAGAAAAACACCCTCACTATGTCCGCCTACCACAAAGGCGAATGGGGACCTAAAGCACTCGAAAAGACGAACCTCAACTTCCGCTTCAGCCACGACTATGGCAAAGGGAAGGTCTTCTTTAACCTCTTTGGTGGCAACGAGTTCTACACCCGCTATGGCTTATACTATGCCGGCGATAAGCAGCTCTCCATTCACCACCTCTCCCAAGTGGCGGACTCGGCTCGCCAAAACCTTTGGACGGTGGGACTGACCGTTGGCGCACAATCGGCTCCGAAGGAGGATATACAGTACAAAGCTTATATCCAATACGACCTACTCAGTATGCCGTCCCTCGCCATCGAACATCATACCAAAGCGAACCTGCATTTCGATTATAGTAAGGGTTCGGAGCACCACGGCGGAGTGAACTTCACTTTCCTCGGCTCGTTCTATTCGTTAGACGTTAACTATACTCCCGCCAAGGAGGTTCTCAACCGTTATTACCTTCGCGCCGAACCTTTCTACGAATATAGAGGAACGCGCGTGCTCGTACACGTGGGCGCGAATATCGACATGAACTTCGGTAAAGGTGAGATACTGTCCAAAACGAAAAACGTGGCATTTGCACCGTCGCCTAATGTTTATATGGAGGCGCAGATTGCACCTAAATGGGTGGTTGCCTATGCCAGTGCTAAAGGACAAGTCGGCTTCGGTCACAGTGAAGATTTTATCAAGAGTAATCGCTATCGCGACCTTGAGAAATCCGTTCTCTCGCAGCATGCCGCTTCCTATACACCTATCGATGCCGAATTAGGTTTCCGTTTCCGTCCGGAGAAGAACCTGCTGCTTGAAGTACACGGAGGGTATATGCTCAGACAGAACATGACAACGCTTTTAGTTACAGCCAATGAACTCACGCTCAATTACACTTATAACAATGCCCAGCGAGCTAAAGTGGGACTGGCACTTTCCTACCATTACCAAGATATCATCTCTATTAAAGCCTACGGAGACTATTTCTTCTGGAAAAACGATACCTTAGAAAACGTCACGATCAAGCCTACCCGCATCTATGATCAAGCCGCGTGGAAAGCAGGCTTGAATATCAATGCAAACATCGATAAGCACTGGAATATCCATTCGTGTAATAGTTTCGTTGGTTCACGCTACGCTTTAGTGCGTACCGAGGGGGACGACGGTATTTTTACTTGCGATGGTGTCAATTATGCGGAGTATAAACTCAAACCCATCATTGATATTAACTTAGGAGCGAGGTACACCTTCGATGACCGCCTGTCCGTTTCGTTGGATCTACATAACCTTATCCATCGTTACAACGACTTGTATTACGGCATCCAGTCGCGTGGTATTAACTTCGTTGCTGCCGTCCGCTATCGCTTCTAACCAAACTAATCTTCACGCTGTTAGCGAGCAACTAAAAGAACATCTGCCTATCTAAACTGCGATAGGAGATGGCTTCCATTATGTGCATAGGTTGGATATCTGCTGCGCCCTCTAAGTCCGCAATGGTGCGAGCCACCTTTAAGATTCGGTCGTAGGCGCGAGCACTCAGTCCTAACTTCGTCATTGCCGTCTCTAACATCTTGTCGCATTGCTCATTCAGTACGCAATACTGACGTACTTGTTTGGGCGACATCTGGGCGTTGCAAAAGATACGACCGCCTTCGGCTGCAAGACCGCTATCGCTGCAACGCCTTTCGGCTACCGCCTGCGCTGAATGAAAGCGCTCCGCTTGGATCCTACGTGCCTTGAGCACGCGTTCACGCATGACAGCAGAGGACTCGCCGGGTTGCTGGTCTTTGAGTTGGTCGTAAGGTACGGCTTGAATAGAACACTGGATATCTATTCGGTCGAGAAGTGGACCGCTAATCTTACTCATATATTTATGTACCTGCGCAGGCGTACACGTACACGGGTGTGCGGGATTGTTCTCTCCGTAATGTCCGCAAGGACAAGGGTTCATTGCGGCTACAAGCATAAACGAGGCGGGAT
>JAKSNE010000180.1 GCA_024400135.1 Paludibacteraceae bacterium | reverse complement strand
GCGGCAGGACTGCTGATACTTTTTGCTGCGTATTATATTGATGTAAACTGCTTTGTTCACGCACACGTAGTGAATGGCGTGACGATTGTTCACTCGCACATTCACCATAGTTCGCACCATGCTTCCGATGATGGTGGTCACACGGCTTGGCAAGTCAATCTGATTGCTAATATTCACAATAATTTCGTCTTTACGGAATCGGCAGAAGCGACTGACTATCGTTTCTCGGAATCTCTTATTGATACCATCGGCTGCGAACAAGACTGCCTTGCGGAGCAGATTCATGGTGTTCATTTCGTTTGGCGAGCACCGCCTGTAGGCATATACGATGCACGATGCACTACGCACGATGCATGATGCTTATTATTTAACCTTCATATTTTAATCACTTGACTTCTACCCTATTAGGCAGAAGTCTTTAACGCGATATAATTATGTCAACAATACAAAAACTATTTTGTATGGCTACATTATATATGTGCGCCATACATCTATATGCTGCAACCGATTCCCATATTATGGGACATGTGCTGGATGCAGCCAACCAAGAACATTTAGGATTTATCAATGTTCAACTGAAAGGAACTACTATCGGTGGTACGACCGACGAGAGTGGGCACTACTTACTAAAAAACGTGCCTTTAGGGCAACAAACGATTGTCTTCTCCCTCGTGGGATATAAGACGCAGGAGATACCTATTCACATTGTTGCCGACTCTACCTACATTTGTAATGTGAGCCTCGAAGAGGCAAGTTATTTATTGGATAATGTGGTGGTTTCTGCCAATAAATACGAGACAAAACAAAAAGAAGTGGCGACCATTGTGAATGTCGTTTCCCCACTCATCATAGAAAACACTGCTTCTAACTCGATGGCTGATGTGCTGAATTTCCAGCCCGGCTTGCGTGTAGAGATGTCGTGTTGCAATTGTGGCGTGCCCCAACTGCGTATCAACGGATTAGACGGACAATATAGCCAAATACTGCTTGACTCGCGCCCGATTTTCTCCTCCTTAGCCAGTGTCTATGGGCTGGAACAGATACCCACTGGTATGGTAGATCGAATAGAAGTGATTCGCGGAGGGTGTAGTGCTTTGTTTGGCGCTAATGCAATCGGTGGCGTGGTGAATATCATCACGAAAGAACCTTGTCGCAACTATATCAACCTAAGTAACCAAAGTGCCTTTACCGAGACAGGTTCGTTTGATATCAATACCAATTTGAATGCCTCTGTGTTATCTCCTAACGGGAAGGTGGGAGTGTACCTCTTTGGTGTTAGGCGCGACCGCAAACAATATGACCGAGACGGTGATGGTTATAGCGATATGCCGAAGCTACAAACAACCACACTTGGTTTTCGCAGTTTCTTCAAGACAAGTGATTATTCCAAAATAACCGCCGAATATCACCATACATCGGAGTTTCGCCGCGGTGGCTATGGCATTGATTCGTTGCAGCCACACGAGTCGCCTCTCACGGAGCAACTCAAGCACAATATCAATGCCGGTAGCCTTCGTTGGGATTATTACACGGCTGACAATAAGCACAATGTGACACCTTACGCTTCGTTTCAGCACACGGCTCGTGAGAGTTATTTCGGCACGGATCGTAACCCGAACGCCTATGGTCAATCTAAGGATATCACTGCCGTAGTGGGTGGACAATATCGTTTTTCGTATCCTTGTGGCAAGATGCCCGCCGATTTGAGTGCAGGTGTAGAGTATTCGTTCAACCAACTCAACGACCGGATTTTAGGGTATAACAGAGACCTCTGGCAGACGATACATCTCTATGGCGGTTACGTGCAAAACGAGTGGAAGAATACGCAATGGTCAGTATTGATAGGTGGGCGATTGGAGAAGCATAGTTTGCTCAAGAAACCTATTTTTACTCCGCGAGCCAGTGTGCGCTATACGCCAATCAACGACTTGATTCTGCGCGTAGGCTATGCCGGAGGGTATCGTGCGCCACAGACCTACGATGAGGATTTGCACGTAGGAGCCGTCGGTGGCGAAGTCCATCTTATTTCGCTTGACCCTAATCTCAAGGAGGAACGCAGTCACTCCGTGACGTTAAGTGTCGATTGGTATAAGTCCGTTGACAAATGGGACTTTAACCTTACGGCAGAAGGATTCTTCACCCAACTCAACAATGTATTTGCCTTGCGCGAAGATGGTCACGACGAGCAGGGTAACCTATTGCTCACGCGTGTCAATGCCTCCGGAGCACGAGTGGCAGGACTGAACGTAGAAGGCAAAGTAGGCTATGGCAAGTTCTTTACGCTTCAAATGGGTTATACCTACGAACAGAGCCGTTACATAGAAGATTTCCAATGGAGTCCGACCATTGCTCCGCAACGGCGCATGTTCCGCACGCCGGACCATTATGGGTTCTTTATCGCGAATGTCCGTCCGGTCAAGGGATTGAGTATCACTACCAACGGCAAAGTAACGGGCAGTATGCTCGTGCAGCATTATGCCGGATATATACCTGAAGACGTGGAAGTGGAGACGACTCCGTTCTTTGAGTGGGACATCAAACTCGCGTACGAGATACCTTTGTATAAGAACTATACGTTGGAGATAAATGCAGGTGTAAAGAATCTGTTAGATCATTTCCAACCCGATTTGGATAAGGG
>JAKSNE010000018.1 GCA_024400135.1 Paludibacteraceae bacterium | reverse complement strand
ACATCGGTTGGGAAGACTGGTTTGGTAAGAAAAAAGACTATGTCTATGACTTCCTCACTCCTTATCCGGACTTCGATATTGAAGCTATCCACGACTATGCTGCTCAGAAAGGCGTTAAGATGATTATGCACCACGAGACTTCGGGTGCGGATAGGAACTACGAACGACACCTTGAACAAGCCTATACCTTAATGAACCAATACGACTATCCAGCCGTCAAGTCGGGCTACGTGGGGGATATCCTTCATGGAGAGCACCACTATTCGCAATGGATGAATAACCACTACCTCTATTGCATCCAACAAGCGGCGGAGCACCGAATTATGGTCAATGCCCACGAGGCGACGCGTCCGACGGGTATATGCCGCACCTATCCCAACTGGATAGGCAACGAGTCGGCAATGGGAACGGAATATCAAGCCACGAAGTCGATTACCCCCGGACATACATGTATCCTTCCTTTCACTCGTCTCAATGGCGGGCCGATGGATTATACACCCGGTGTGTTCGAGATGGAGATGTCGAAGATCAATCCGAAGAACCCCAATCGTTGCCTCACGACCATCTGCAACCAACTCTCCTTATACGTTACGATGTATTCGCCCTTGCAGATGGCTGCGGACTTACCCGAGAACTACGAGCGTTTTTTGGATGCTTTTCAGTTCATCAAAGATGTAGCACTGGATTGGGATCAGTCGTGGTACCTTGAGGCGTTGCCGATGGAGTATGTCACTGTTGCGCGTAAGACGAAAGGTAAAGATGAGTATTTCGTAGGCGGAAACTGCGGACTAAACCCGCATACAGCTAAGGTTGATTTGTCGTTCTTACCGAAGGGTAAGCAGTATATAGCCACCATCTATCAAGACGCGAAGGATGCGGACTATCGAACGAATCCGCAAGCGTATAAGATAATGACGAGGAAAGTTACGTCCGGGACAAAGTTATCTATTGAGGAAGTGGCGTCGGGAGGCTTCGCAATACACATTTTTTCGAAAAATTGAAAGATTTATTAAATTTTATTTGCGTATATCAAAAAAAAGCAGTATCTTTGCACGCTAATTCTAAAATTTGATACCATGAGAAGAGTTCTTCTTACCTTTTTAGCGTGTATGTGTGCGTGTACATTTGTATGTGCGCAAACTATTACCGTGACAGGAGTTGTGATGGCTGCAGGTGAGCCGGATCCTGTGATTGGTGCTAACGTGATTGTTCAGGGTACCACGAATGGTACCGTGACGGACTTTGACGGAGTTTTCAATTTGGAGGTCAACAAAGGTGATGTGTTGGTGTTCACTTACATTGGTTATCGTCCTCAGACGATGGCGGTGACGAGTGATACCCCGTTGAAGATCACCTTACAGCCCGACAACGTGATGTTGGACGAAGTGGTGGCTGTGGGTTATGGTACGATGCGTAAGAGCGACCTGACGGGTGCGGTGACGACGGTCAAGGCAGAGGAGTTGCTTAAGGCTCCGGTGTCGGGTGTAGATCAAGCGTTGCAAGGTCGTGCGGCAGGTGTGACGGTAGTGACGAACAGCGGTCAGCCCGGTGAAGCTGCGACGATCCGTATTCGCGGTATCAGTTCGGCTATTGGTGGTAACGATCCTTTGTATGTGGTGGACGGTGTGATTACGGAGAACATCGCTTTCTTAGCGGCGAACGATATCGAGTCAATGGAGATTTTGAAAGACGCTTCGGCGACGGCTATCTATGGTAGTCGTGGTGCGAACGGCGTGATCTTGATTACGACCAAGCAGGGTAAGGAAGGTAAGAAAGCGCAAGTGACGTTTGACTCGTATTGGGGTTTCCAGAATCGCTGGAGAGCGTTGTCGATGATGGACTCGAAGGAGTTTGCGGAAACGAAGTTAAAGATTGCGACCATGCGTAACGGTGCGAGTGAGATAGCGTATTACAAGCAGAACGGATTTAACTCGTGGATGGATTTATATAACCTATCGACGGCGGCATATTTCCCTCAAGCGATGACGGTGGCTCACCCCAACGGTTTTGATTACTCGGCTATCAATACGAACTGGCAGGACGAGGTGTTCAAGAAGAACGCGTTTATACACAACTATAACTTAGGCGTTAATGGTGGTGGCGATTGGGGTCACTACGCATTCTCGGCGAACTATTTCGGTCAAGATGGTATCATCATCGGTAGTGACTATCAGCGCGTGACGTTGCGTTTGAATTCGGACTTTAACATCCGTAAATGGTTGACTATTGGTGAGCATTTGAATTTCGCGACGGATGGTGGTCGCAATGCGATGAACAATAACGCCTCTCCGGCGGCGAGTGTGTTATCCGCTGCGTTGGCGATGGCTCCGTGGGATCCGGCAATCTATCCGGAAGGAACGAAGAACAGTCAGGGTGAAGATATAAGCGGGAATATAGCGGCATCGAGTAACTTTAAGAACGTGACCAATCCGCTATCGATGGTGAAAGAGATTGAGCCTCAATCCAATAACGAGCGTATTGTAGGTGACCTCTATTTAGAGATTAAGCCGGTGGAGGGATTGGTAATCCGTCCGTCTATCTCGGTGGATTACGGAATCAGTCGTAATAAAGTGTTCACGAACCAATACGAGCACTCCTCGTTCGATAAGAAAGTGAAGAACTCGCTCAGCAGTTCGTTGAGTCGCAGTGTGTCGTTGTTAGAAGAGGTGACGGCTACTTACGCACGCGAGATCAATAAGCATAATTTCTCGGTGATGGTAGGTCAGACGTGGCAGGAGTATAACCGTTACGGAATGAGCGGAAGTGGTGCTACTATTCTGAATCCGATAAAGAATAACTGGTATCTGTTTAACACGACGGAGGACAGGACGAACTCCACCGATGAGGTGGCTCGTGTGCGTAGGTTATCGTTCTTAGGTCGTGCTTACTATAGTTACGACAATCGTTATATGGCAACGGTTAACTTCCGTGCTGACGCTTCGTCGAGGTTCACCAAGAACCCGTGGGGATTCTTCCCTTCGGCATCCGTTGCTTGGCGTATCAGTGAGGAGCCTTGGGTGAAGAACAACACGCAAGTGATAGATAACCTCAAACTTCGTGGTGGTTGGGGACAAGTAGGTAACGACGGTATCCCGAGTGGCAGTTTTGTACCCACGATGTTCACGGCGCCGGATGTGTTTGTTAGTTATCCGTTAGGACCGGAGCAGTTGGCTCAGAACGGAGCTGCGGTATTGCAGTTAGTGGGAACGGACGGTAAATGGGAAACCAACGAGCAATGGGATGCCGGTATCGACTTCAGTTTATGGAATGGTAAGTTAAGCGGTACGATCGATTACTTCCACCGCACGACGAAGGACGCGTTGCTATACGTGAACGCTCCCGCGCACGTGGGTAATAGATATAGTATAGTTAAGAACGTAGGAAATATCAATAACCAAGGTGTGGAGTTGACGTTAGGTCATGATAATCGCGTGAATAGTAATATCACTTACCACATCAGCGGAAATGTGAGTTTCTTAAAGAACACGTTGGTTAAGCTCAATGGTGGTTCGCCCTTGTGGGGAGATAAGACGAAGACGGACGAGGGAATGGCGCTCAACTCCTTCTGGGGATACCAATATGAAGGTATCTACCAATCGGATGCGGAAGTGTTAGAGCAGTTCTATAAGTACGAGAGCAACGATGCCGCCAACCTGCACGCCGGTGATGCTCGTTATAAAGACCTCAACGGTGATGGGCTGTTGGACGAGAACGATAAATGTAATCTCGGTAACTCTTTCCCGAAGGTGACGTACGGTATTAACTTAGGAGCGGAGTTGTATGGGGTAGATATTCAGCTATTCTTCCAAGGCGTTGCCGGTAACCAAATTTACAATGCGTTGCGTCAACGTATTGAGGGTTCGGGTGCCGAATGTACGTTATCGACTTCGATGCGCGATGTCTGGGTTGGTTATACGGATGGCGTTCGCAGTAAGTTGTTACAGAACGGTATTAATTATATGGAGTTAGAGAATCGTAATGGTACGATTCCTAATCCGGCAGGTTCGACCTTGAACGTAGCCGATAACTCGCGTTTCTTAGAGGACGGTTCCTATTTCCGCTTGAAGAACCTTCAGATCGGTTATACCTTCCCTCGCAAATGGACGGAGAAGTTCTTGTGCTCGAAGCTGCGCGTGTTTATGACGGCAAGTAACTTGTTTACGGTGACGAAGTACACGGGCTATGATCCGGAAGTGGGTAGGGGCGTAGATTACGGTAACTATCCGCAAAGTCGTACGTTCACGTTTGGTCTAAATGTTAATTTTTGAACAAGGACAAAGGAATAAAGAAAAAGGACTATTTTGAAAAGAAGGAGGATAAATATATGAAAAATGATAAAATACAAAGTACACAATGGAATAAGCATAAGGCATTTTTGTCTTTTGTCCTTATTCCTTGTTCTTTACTCGTAACAGGATGTAAAGACTACCTCACGGCTCCGGAACCGGGAGTACAGCAGTTAGATGACTATTTCATTTCGGCGGATGCGGCGAAGGCGGATATCACGGGTTGTTATACGCCCCTGATGTGGGAGTTTAACCGCACGTATAGTTGCGAATGGTTCATCGGCGATATCGCTTCGGACGACGCGTTGAAGGGTGGACAGAACACCTTAGACATGGGTAATGTATATGATATTGAGAACTGGAAGACGACCTCGAACAACGATTTATTATTAGATTTCTATCAAGCGCAATATCAAGGAATAGGCCGTTGTAACTTAGCGTTGAAGTATATTGAGTCCATGAAAGAGGATACGGTTCTTACGCCGAGATTGAAGAATCGTTTCCTTGGTGAGGCGCATTTCTTGAGGGGGTATTATTATTTCCGTCTGTTGCGCGTCTTCGGCGGTACGCCATTGGTAACGAAGGTGTTAGAGACGGCAGCGGAGTGGAAGCAACCTCGCGCCAGCGTGCAAGCGGTGTTTAATCAGATCATCAGTGATTTTCAGTTTGCCAGCAATAACCTATGGCTGAAGAGTGAGTATGCGTCTTCGGATTTAGGTCGTGCTACAAAAGGTGCTGCGCAAGCGATGTTACTTAAGACCTACCTTTATATGGCTTCGCCGTATTGGAATAAGCAGTTGGAAGGAGAGGCAGGAGAATACGCTAAGAAAGCGGTGTTATATGGAGATAGCGTGATGGCTTCAAACGAATATTCGCTTTGCACTGAGTATGCGGATAACTTCACTTTAGAAGGCGAGAACGGTCCCGAGTCGGTGTTTGAGATTCAATACTCGGCAGAGCCTTGGGGCGACTATAACGAGGGCTTTGGATTTACAAGCGGAACCTTCACGACCCGTCTTGTCCGTTCGCGTTCAGCGGTCATCTCGCGTTGCAACGATGCCGGTTGGGGTTTCGACCATCCCACGCAGAACTTGTTCAACGAGTTTGAGGCTGAAGATACGGTTCGTCGTGCTACGGCTATCCTTGTTCCCGATCCGGCAGAGATGGAGAATGCCACGGAGGAGATTTATTTAGGTTCGGCATATCTGAATAACAAATACGGATTGTATGGCATTCGTCTGGATCACGACACACGTGGTCCGCTCAATAACAAACAGATTCGTTACGCGGACGTACTATTGATGACGGCGGAAGCACGATTGATAGCCGGAGAAGGAGATGCGAAGGCATTGATTGATAAGGTGCGTGAACGTGCCGGTTTGGAAGGTACGACGGAGGGAGACTTGACGAAAGCGTTGCGTCACGAGCGTCGTGTGGAGTTAGCGATGGAGGGTCATCGTTGGTTCGATATCGTACGTTGGGGAAATGCGAAGGCGGTGATGGATGCTTATAAGGCAACGGAGTCGGAGGAAGCTCAATCGCATATAGCAACGTTTATCGAGGGTAAACACGAGATCTTCCCTATTCCGGTAGAAGAGATAGAACTTAATCCCATGGAGCAAAATCCGGGGTATTAATAATTAACCCTATTTATTAACAACAAACAATTTAATCACATGAAAAAGATTCTTGTTTTTACGCTTGCAGCTTTAGCATTGGTAGCTTGCAAGGACAAAAAGAATGAAGTAAGTGTCGAGTCCATTACATTGGACAAGACGAATGTTACCGTTAAGGTGGGTGAGATGGTTCAACTCACGGCTACGGTTAAACCCGAAGGTGCTGCCACGGTAGAGTGGGAGAGCCAAGCTCCGGGTACTGCTACGGTGAACAACGGTATTGTAACGGGTGTGGCAGAAGGCCAAGCTTTGGTAGTTGCAAAAGCCGGTGGTAAGACCGCTTCTTGCATTGTTAACGTAACGAATGGTGACCAACCCGGTCCTCAACCTACGGGTAATAAGTTCAAAGAGATGTTGACCACGGGTAGTAACTTCTATGTATTTATGATGGGTGAAACCGATTATCAAACCATTGCAAGCAAGGCGAAAGACTTCCGTTCCAATGGAGACTACACCGATGATGGCAAACTGCCCGAAGGTGTAACGTGCACGATTGACATTTGGAACACGGATGTAACCGATGCTAACTTCGGTACGCCGAGCGGTTTGAATGCCTTTGGCACCAATGATCCTTCTTGGATGTTCTGGCGTTCGGGTAACCTAGCGTGGGGTAATATGTGCGGTGGCGTTCGCCAATGGAGAGAGGCTGACTTCACGGGTATAGGTGAGGACTACGAGTTCGTTATGATTGTTCGTACCCCTGCTACGCAAGGTGCTACTTCCGTAACTCTTAAGTTCTACAGCACGACTGATGTTGAGGACGTTCATGACAAAGCTTGCTCGTTCAGTACCGAAGGTGAATGGAAAGCATACAGTTTCAAGATGGGTGATCTGTTCAAAGAGGGCTTAGACTACACGAAGGTATTTGCTAACCCGGGTGCTCCCGGCGCACAAGGTGGTGTGCTTTACACTCCCGCATGGGTAATGAATGGTTCGGGTCTGGATCTTGAGATCTGCGCTATCTTTATTTACAAACCCGCTGCCAAGTAAGTCGGGTCATTTTTGCCGGTAGGGGATTGGGTTTCCCTATCGGTTCTAATAAACAAAATATATATGAAAACACCATTCAACATTTTTAAGTCAGCATTTTTAGTTTCGATAGGGCTCTGCCTATTGATTAGTTGTAAACCTGATACGCCGACTTCGCTTTCGCTCAATAAGTCCGCCTTACAGATGGAGGTTGGGGATAGGGAGACGTTAGAAGTCTCTCCGGCTTCGGATAAGGTAGTGTGGAAGTCGTCGGACGATAAAGTGGCTACGGTTTTCTATGGTGTAGTAACGGCTATGAGTGCCGGCACGGCAACAATCACGGCAACGGTGGAGCAGCAATCGGTAGAGTGCGCCGTCTTGGTGACGGGTGAAGCCGTGACAGAGTTGACATTGCTCTCGGATAAGAACATCGAAGTAAAGAAAGGTGACTCGGCACAGATTAAAGCCAAGACGGCTATCGGTCGTTCGATACAGTGGTTTTCTTCCGATGAACAGGTGGCTACGGTTAGTCAAACGGGATTAGTCAAAGCCTTGTCAGAAGGTCAAGCGAAGATTACATTATACGACGGATATAGCCAACTCACGGTACAAGTGATTGTGTCCAAGCAGATAGAGGGCGAGTATAAGTTAGTGTGGGCAGAGGAGTTTGATGGTCCGGAGTTAGACTTGAACACGTGGACGTACGAGACCGGAGGTGGCGGTTGGGGCAATAGAGAGAGCCAGTATTACACGAGCCGCAAAGAGAACATCCGCATTGAGGATGGACAATTGATTATTCAAGCACGGAAAGAGAAATACGAAAACAACGAATACACCTCGGCGCGTATCAAGACGTTAGGTAAGAAATCGTTTACATACGGAAAGATAGAGGCACGTATCAGTTTGCCCGCCGGTGGAGGTAGTTGGCCTGCCTTCTGGATGATGGGTGAGAACTACCCGACAGCCCATTGGCCGTTGTGCGGAGAGCTCGATATCATGGAGCATGTAGGGAATCAGCCTTCTATGATTTCGTACGCTTTGCATACATCCATCAAGAATGGTAGTCGCGGAAACAACTGGTCGGCACGAACCAATCAAGACGGTATCGAGGGTGAATATCACGTCTATGGTATTCGCTGGGAAGAGAGTGAGCATTTCGGCTGCGACCGAATCACGTTTACGTTTGACGGAGTAGATAAAGCCACTCGATTGGAGGAGTTGGAGCATATTGATGACCCCATCTATTGGCCGTTCAATAAGCCGTTCTTCTTTATCCTAAATGTCGCTGTGGGTGGTAATTTCGGAGGAACGATTGACCCGAATGCGTTTAACAAAGATGTGATGATGAAGGTGGACTGGATACACGTATATCAAATTGAAGTAAAATGAAACTGATCACTATTATCTTAGCAGTTGTAGCGCTCAGCGCCTGTGGTCCAAAGGAGCGCCTTGTTTGGAGTGACGAGTTTGAGGGGGAGACCTTGAATGAGGCTTATTGGAATATGGAGGAGAGCGACTGGGGTGGGGGAAATGCAGAGATGCAGTATTACACGCCTCGCAACGTGAGTATTGAGAACCACCCGGTGACGGGTGAGCGTTGTCTGGTGCTGAACGCGAAAGCGGAGGAGTTTGGTAATCGTCCGGCTACTTCGGCTCGTGTGAACACGAAGGATAAGGTGACGATACAGTACGGTAAGGTGGAGGCGCGCATTGCTTTCCCGAATACGGCAGACGGGCTATGGCCGGCGTTTTGGATGTTAGGAAACAATCAATCGGATAGTGTTGTTTGGCCTAAGTGCGGCGAGATAGACATTTGCGAGATGGGGCACAAAGACGGTATAGAGAAAGGTGTCCAGGACCGCTATTTCAATGGTGCTGCGCATTGGGGTGAGGCGTTTAATAATGGGTTCTATCCGAATACGGCAGGCGTGAAGACGGCGGATTATCCGTTGCAAGGTAGTTTTCACTTGTTTACGTTAGTGTGGACTGAGGATAGTTTGGCTATGTACTTAGACCAAGACCTTTATCCCGAGACGGAGCCGTATTTCCAGATGTCGCTGCGTAATAAAGGTCTGAACGAACCCGGGCGATATTTCAATCACCCGTTCTATATCACGTTGAACTTATCGGTAGGAGGATATTTTACGGGACTGCCTACGGAGGTTAAGCACCCGAAGTTGGTGACGAAGGATGACCCGAATTTTGTTAAGATTACAGCGTTGCCTAAGGATGGTACGCCGGTGAAGATGTATGTAGATTATATTCGAGTATATGAAATTAAGCATTAAGGAAAAGTTTGGTTATAGTTTAGGAGATACCGCCTCCCATTTCGTGTGGGATCTGGTGGGCTTCTGGTTGTTAATCTTCTATACGGACATCTATGGCTTGAGTCCGGCGATGGCGGGTGTTATTATGTTTGTGGGCAGTATTTGGGACGCGGTGATGGATCCGGTGGTAGGAATTATTTCGGACCGCACGAGTTCGCGTTGGGGTAAGTTCCGTCCGTACCTGCTGTTTGGTTCGGTGCCGTATGCTATCTTAGCCGTTTTGGCGTTCACTACGCCCGAGTTTGGGGTGAACGGAAAATTTATTTATGCGCTCATCACGTGTCTTTTGTTAAGGACGGCGTACGCCTTTGTCAACCTGCCTTATTCGTCTTTGGGCGCAGTGATGACGAATGACTCGTCGGAGCGTGCCGGACTGAATACGTATCGGTTTATTGCGGCGTATATCGGTCAGTTTATTGTGACGGGTGCGGCATTGTATTTGGTTAAGTTCTTTGGGGCGATAGGTAATGCGGGTGCTGTCAACCAAGCGCAAGGTTATCAATGGACGGTAGCGTTGTTTGGTGTGCTGAGTATTATCTTCTTCCTTATTACTTTCGCGACCACGCGTGAGCGCGTAGAAGCTCCCAAGCAACAGGATAAGAACGTGATCAAGGATTTCAAGTATCTGTTTATGAATAAAGCATGGCTGGTGTTGACGGGAGTGGGTATTGTGTCGTTTATTATGTTTGCCATGCAGAATGCGGCGGTTGCGTATTACTTCAAGTATTTCATTCACAATGCGGAGAACGTGCAACTATTCAACGTCTTAGGAACGGTAGCACTTATTGTGGCTTTGCCGGCATCTAAACCGTTGGCGAAACGTTTTGGTAACAAAGCGGTGTATATTGCCAGTTCGGTAGTGTCGGGTATCTTTTTTGCCTTGATTTTTGTGGCGGGCGATAACCTGCCGTTGGTATATGTGTTTAATATCTTAGCGAAGATGGCTTACGCTCCTGCGGTGCCGTTGTTGTGGACGATGTTAGCGGATGTGGCGGACTATGGCGAATGGAAGTTCAATCGTAGGACGACGGGTCTGACGTTCTCGGCATCGGTGTTGGCGCAGAAGTTAGGTTGGGCTATTGGTGCGGCTGCGGCAGGCTGGTTATTGAGTGTAGGGCAGTTCGTGGCAAATGCGGAGGTACAGACAGAGAACGCGATGACGATTATTCGGTTGTTGGTAAGTGTTATCCCGGGTGTTCTCTATGCGTCGTGCGCTATCGTGATGGCGTTCTATAACCTCGACCCTAAGACGATGGAGCAGATGAAGAAGGAACTGGAGGAGAGGAATAGGGATTGATAAATGATGAAATGATGAATGAAGGATACATAGAGATTGGCGGGGAGCGGTTCTATCGAATCGAACGTTATAATGAGATGAAGCCGTTTTTCATCTCGCTTGCCAGTGAGTCGGACTTGTGGATGTATATCGGTTCGACGGGTGGGCTAACGTGTGGTCGTGTCAATCCCGACCAAGCGTTGTTCCCCTATTACACGGACGACAAGGTGATAGAGAACTACGTTCACACCGGTCCGCAGACGTGTATCAACGGGTGGCATCCTTTCCGCAGCGAAGCGGGAACGGTGGCAGCAATAGCGAAGAACGTGACGGGGAATAAACTGTTGTTCTCCGAGCGCAACGAGGCGTTGGGACTGGAGTTCAGTTATCTATGGACATCCTCGGATGAGTGGGGCTGGATACGTAAAGTTATGCTTCGTAACTTAACGGGCAAGCCGATGACGATTCGGCTCAGCGATAAACTCACCAATATCCTTCCTGCGGGTGTGAACAGACAGACGCAGAATGTGTTCTCCACATTGGTGGATGGGTATAAGCGCACCGAGCATGTAGCGGGAACGGGATTGGTTTTGTTTAGGATGGAAGCTATCATGGTTGATCGTGCAGAACCGAGTGAGAGTTTGCGTTGTAACACCGGTTGGGTAGCAGGCTGGGACTCGGAGGCGATAGTACCGAAGGACGACTTATTGGGAGTAAGAGGCGAGATGGGTGTTGAGACGCAGTTTGAACTGACGGATAGTAAGTCGTGGTATTTCGTTTTAGACGTAGAGAAAGATGTGGCGGCGGTGAAGTTATTGATGGGTACGATAGCGAAAGAGGATATAGCGGAGCGTTTGGAGCAAGCGATTAGTCGTAGTACGCAGACGCTGTACGATATCGTTGCGGCGAATGATGGTCTCCAATCTACGGGCGATGTGGCTTTGGACGCGCGTCACTTTGCGAACGTGTTGTTTAATACGATGCGCGGTGGCTATTTCTGCGACCAAGATAAGATTCACAAGGACGCTTTCCTCGCGCACGTGCGTAATTTTTATATTAAGGTGTACGAGGATAGCCTCGACTTCCTAAACGCTCTTCCCGAGACGTTTACCTTAGCGGACTTAACCTCTCACCTCTCACCTCTAAACTCTAAACTCTCCACTCTCCACTCTCAACTAAAAAGGCTCTGCCTTTGTTACTTGCCTTTGACGTTCAGCCGTAGGCACGGTGATCCGTCGCGTCCGTGGAATAGTTTTGCTATTCGGGTGAAGGACAGTGAGGGTAAGCGGTTATTGGCTTGGCAGGGTAACTGGCGAGATATCTTCCAGAACTGGGAGGCGTTGTGTACCTCTTATCCGTATTACACGAATAGTGTGATTGCCACTTTCCTCAATGCTACGACAGCGGATGGGTATAACCCGTATCGTATCACCTCGGAGGGGATAGACTGGGAAGTGATAGAGAAAGATAACCCGTGGTCAAATATCGGCTATTGGGGAGACCACCAGATTATCTATTTGTGCAAACTGATTGAACTCAGCCTGCGTCACGACGCTAAGGCGTTGCGAGCGATGGCGAATGAGCCCATCTTCAGTTTTGCTAATGTGCCGTATCGTATCAAGCGTTATCGCGAGATTGTGGCAGACCCCAAGCACTCGATTACGTTTGACGACGAACTGCATCAACGTATTATGGCGCTTATCCCGACCTATGGTCAGGACGCACGTTTACTCTTAGACGAATCGGTTCAACCCGTTCTTGCTACGTTGATGGATAAACTGCTTATCACGTTGCTCACGAAGATGAGTAATCTGATACCGAATGTAGGTATATGGATGAACACCCTACGTCCCGAGTGGAACGATGCCAATAACGCGTTGGTCGGTAATGGCGCATCGGTAGTGACGTTGTGTTATATGCACCGGTTTGTAGAGGTGGTCGAAAGGCTGATAGGCGAAGAGGCGGATGGGTTTACGATTTATAAGGATGTCTATACGTTCCTGCAAAATATCCTCAACTCGCTAAACCAGCTAAACTCGCTAAACAGCCCGAAGGGCGCGCTCAACTCGCAATGTGAGCTTCTTGGTCTGGCAGGCGAGCATTATCGCACGGCGGCATACACGGGACTGAGTAAGGAACGCGTCACCATCGGTAAGGAAGAACTGTTGAAGGCGCTTGCCGTCATTAAGCACTGTTTGCGCTCCTCGATAGAAGCCAATAAGCGTGAGGACGGGCTTTGGCACACGTATAATATCATCCACTTCTCTCCCCTCACGGGGGAGCCGGAGGGGGCTTCTCCCCTCTATCTGATGTTAGAGGGTCAAGTGGCGGTTTTGAGTTCCGGTGTGCTGAGCGGCACTGAGACGTTAGCGTTACTCAAAGCGTTGCGTGCCAGCGAACTCTATTGTCCTCGTCGTAACTCGTATATGCTCTATCCGCAGCGTCGATTGCCGTCGTTCTTGGAGAAGAATAGAATAGAATGGACAAAGGAACAAGGACAAAGGATAAAGGACGCAGGCGTGGTGGTAAAGGACTGTGATGGGGAATGGCATTGGAATGCTGATTTCCGCAATGCGTCGGTGTTGCGCGAATATATGGAGCGTAAGGGCATAGCAGAAGACGAGATACGTCAGGCGGAGGAGTTGTATGAGCAGACGTTTAATCACAAGGCGTTTACAGGCCGTTCGGGTACGTTTTATAAGTACGAGGGATTAGGTTCGATATACTGGCACATGGTGTCGAAGTTACAGTTGGCGGTAGCGGAGAATATCGTTCGTTTTGAGCAAGAGGATCCGTCGGTAGTGCCGGCATTGGTCGGGTATTATCGTGATATACGTGAGGGCGTAGGTGCGCACAAGAGTGCTGCGGATTATGGTGCTTTCCCGTTTGATCCGTACAGTCACACGCCTTTCTTTGCCGGAGCGCAACAGCCGGGAATGACGGGTCAGGTGAAGGAAGATATCTTGTCGCGATTCATCGAGTTAGGTATTCGTGAACAAGATGGCGAGATTACCCTTTCGCCCACGATGTTGCAGGACATTGATAGTACACATAACCCATTGACTTTTACCTTTAGAGGAAAAGAATATACAATAAACAAATAACTAATTATTAACCATTAAAAAAATTATTTTATGAAGAAACATTTTCAAGTTTTAACGCTTATCGCTTTAGGTTTGGCGATAACGAGCCAATGTATGGCAGTTGATTGGAGCAGTATTGCTTTCTTGGGCGATGGTGCCGGTGGAGGCAAGTACAGCAACAAGTACAAAGTAGAGAAGACCAGTTGTATGCAAGAGGTCGTTAACATTCAGCACCCCGGATTTGCAAGCGAGGACGGTATATATATCGCATTCCCGGAGGCTATCAGTTCTTGCTCTCACAAGGGCGCTATACAAGGTGCAGGTATCTGCTTGTATATCGCACAATTCACGGCACAAGAAACCGAAGTGACGGTTACTTTGGTTAATAGCGGTGATTGTGTTTTCCATGTTTTCTATGCTGACGGTACAGGCTCCGGCACGGGTGGCGGTGAAGGCACGGGTGGCGGTGAAGGTACCGGTGGCGGTGAAGGCGGCGAAGGTGGCGGCGAGACCACTCCTATCGCAGCGGCTTCTTGCTCGGGACACGGCACGGGCGTAGATGAGTATTACACATCGGCAGATCCTGATTTCTCAGTTAAGTCGC
>JAKSNE010000179.1 GCA_024400135.1 Paludibacteraceae bacterium | reverse complement strand
TATGAATAACGAGTTTTTAGTAAAAGAAGAAGAAGTGCTGCGGATGCTCAAGACCGTGTTTGACCCTGAGATACCCGTCAACATCTACGACCTTGGGCTTATCTATAAGATTGACATCGACAACGATATATGCACCATCGATATGACCCTCACCGCCCCTTCTTGTCCGGCAGCGGATTTCTTGGTGGAGGATATACGACAAAAAGTGGGTGCCGTCGAAGGTATCCGCGAAGTGAATATCAACCTCGTCTTTGAACCTCAATGGACCAAAGAAATGATGTCCGATGAGGCGAAACTCGAACTTGGCTTTATGTAATATGTTAGACCAACTCATCACATACGACCAGTGGCTTTTGCTCGTTGTCAATCATTGGCACTGCGCGTGGGCAGACACCGCGATGTGGATCATCAGCGGGAAAGCGACGTGGATTTGGCTATACGTACTAATGGTTGCCCTTATCTTCCGTCGTTGCTATACACTATCTCAGACCCATTCGCTTCGCCTGCCTTGGTGGGCAATAGGTTTGTTGACCGTGGTATTCGTAGCGGGTAGCGCCGGCATAGCGGACTTCGTCTCCTCGGGTATCATCAAACACGCCGTGTGTCGTTGGCGTCCCACCCACGATCCGGGACTATCGGCACTGGTGCATATAGTGAACGGTTATAGAGGCGGACGCTTTGGGTTCGTCAGTAGCCACGCCGCAGACACGTTCGCGGCGGCATTAGCGTTCTCGTTGTTCTGGACTTATACCTCCGATAACAAAAAAAGAGCCAACCTCTTGGTGACTCTTCCTTTGATGATATGGGTATTGCTTAATTGTTATAGCCGGGTTTATCTTGGTGTTCACTACCCGGGGGACATTGTGGGTGGCCTTTGTGTGGGTGGTGCGGTCGCGGCCCTTCTTTTCCTTGGTTTGCGAACCGTCCTACCGGGTGTTGGTGGTGGTGAGGACCGGCTTGTACCTGACGATTCATGTAAGCCTCGTACTGCTCCTTCGTCAGAATCTGCTTGAGCTCGTCGTTGCGCTCTAACATGTTCGTCATCATCTGAGCACGGGTACAACCGTTTTCGCGAAGGCGAGCGTACTTGAGGTTCATGTCAAAGAGCGCACGATACTGAAGCGAATCGGAGATGTTAAGCTCGCGAATCATCATTTGGGTTTGTTTCATAGCACATTCCTCTGCGGTGCGTTGGTGTTGATGACCTTGAGACTGTGCCCACATCATTCCGCAAGCGGGAATAAGAAGACTGATAAATAAAAAGATACGTTTCATAATAAGTAAAATTTTAAGGGTTCACTCCTCACGTTGCAAAAACCATGCCAAACTCAACATCCTTCATAGCCCAGCGATTATATTTCGCTCAACCGTCGGCTCGTTCAGCCGTGCGTCCTGCCGTGCGCGTGGCATTGTTAGGAATCATCATCGGGATGACCGTCATGGTCGTTACCATTGGCGTTGTGGTGGGTTTCAAACAGACCGTAGCCAACAAAGTGGCGGGTTTCGGAGCGCATATCCAAGTCGTGAACTTCGACAATAACAACACCTACGAGATGCTCCCCATCGGTTGGTCAGACTCGCTCATCCGCGTCTTGCAGTCCTTCGAGCATGTCAAAGCCGCGGCTCCTTTCTATACCAAACCCGGTATCGCCAAGACCTCCGACGCGTTCCAAGGGGTCGTGTTCAAAGGTACAACGTATTGGGACTATTTCGGAGATAACCTGTCGGAAGGAGTGTTACCTTCCGCTTCAAACGAGATTATCGTCTCGCGTCGCCTCGCCGATAAACTCCAGCTGAACGTGACTGACCCGCTGTTCCTTTATTTCGTGGGCGAGGAAGTTAAAGTGAGGAAAGTGCGAGTTGTGGGTATCTACCACACCGGAGTAGGGGAGTTTGACGATACGTTTATCATCGGTACGCCCGCTTTCGTCACCCGACTCAATCAGTGGTCTGACCACCAAGCCTCCGGAATAGAAATTATGGTGGACGACCTAACGAACCTTCACACCGTGGAGGACGAGGTCTATTACGCTACCGCTAATCGGTTTGACGCCGATGGCAATGGTTATTTCGTTCAAAACGTAGAACAACTCAACCCGCAGATCTTCGCTTGGCTCGACCTACTCGATATGAATGTGGTGGTTATCATCCTACTGATGCTCGCCGTAGCCGGTTTTAATATCATTTCGGGACTGATCATCCTTATCCTTGATAGCGTCCAACTCATCGGCACGCTCAAGGCCTTAGGTGCGACCAACGGATTTGTCAAGCGTATCTTCATCAAGCAAGCCGCGATGCTCATCGGTAAGGGAATGCTCATTGGTAACGCGATAGGACTGGCTCTGTGTGGATTGCAACAACTCACGCACCTCGTTCCGCTGGACGCTACTACGTATTATGTCGATTACGTGCCCATCAGTTTTGCGTGGTTCTGGTTGGTGATGCTTAATGTGGGTACCTTGCTTATCTCCGTGCTCATCCTCCTCCTACCGGCAGCCATCATCTCCCATATCTCCCCCGCCCAAGTTATGAAATTTGAATAAGCACTAACCACTAAGCAATGCAATTAACCACTCCTGTCGATATCACCCCCTCCCCTTGGCGCATCAACCTCGATGACCGCCTCCTGCTTCTCGGTTCGTGTTTCTCGGA
>JAKSNE010000178.1 GCA_024400135.1 Paludibacteraceae bacterium | reverse complement strand
TGCACCTCAACCAGAAGCCCGCCAACGGGTTTGTAGGGTCGGTTTATGAGAATCAGAAATCGACTATTATCCCCGACTTCACGGTCGAGAACCGCGATGGCGAGTTGGTGGTTAGCCTCAATACGGGCGATATACCCGAACTGCACGTAAGCAAGGATTATCAGTCGATGTTGAACGAATATACGGCAAAAACAAACAACTCTCCGCAAGCCAAAGAGACCGTTCGTTTCATCAAACAACGCTTAGACGCTGCGCAAGGGTTTATAGACGCTATCCGGCAACGCAACGAGACGCTTTCGCGTACGATGGAAGCGATTGTCAGACGCCAACGAGAGTTCTTCTACGAAGGCGACGACAGTTGCCTCAAACCGATGATCCTGCAAGCCATCGCCGACGAGACGGGTTACGATGTCAGTACCATCTCGCGCGTGAGCAACTCGAAGTATGTGCAGACGCAGTTCGGAATCTATCCTCTCAAACACTTCTTCTCGGAAGGGCTGACGAATAGCCAAGGCGAGGAGGTCTCGACACGCGAGATTAAGACTTTCCTCACGGAACTCGTTGACGCGGAAGACAAGACCCATCCGCTGACCGATGACGAACTGGTTGAGCGACTCAACCAACGCGGTTATAAGATTGCCCGACGCACGATAGCCAAATATAGAGAACAACTGGATATCCCGGTGGCTCGCATTCGTAAAAGTCTATGAGTAAGCTCGTTAACATATTATCACGAATAGTAAGCGCCATCACGTATCCGCTCTTTATCCCGACCTATGGTGTAGTGCTTTACTCCCTACTCTATAGCCGTCTCACACCGGCAATACCGACCGCTGCGTATATCTATTATTGCGTGCTAACGTTCCTTATCACCGGTCTTATCCCATTGGTGGGAATCCTTATTCTGATTCGCAAGAAAGTGGTGACGGACATCTATATCGCGGACGCGCGCGAGCGCAGGATTCCTTATATAATTACGTTGTCGTGTTTCTGTATCTGGTGCTATTTGGCAATCAAATATATGCACGTCGCACCGGCTTTTCGCCTTTCGGCGGTAGGAGCTACAATGGCACTCTGTATCGTGAACCTCATCAATCCCTATTGGAAGATTTCCGCCCATTTGGCAGGCATAGGGGGACTGATAGGCGGTTTTATTCTATATCAACCTGTCGTTGGATGTATCCTTTTGGGCGTAGCCTTACTACTGATGTTCGCACGCCTATGCCTCGATGCGCACACACCACTGCAAGTGGTCTGCGGATGGCTGTTGGGATTGCTAATGACTTTAATTCCTAATCTAATCTACTATGGGTAAACGATTATTGATATTTGTTTTAGGTCTAATGACCTGCCTTGGCGTTGAGGCAAAACGTGAACTGAGTGAGCGAGCGCAGATCTCGTTACTGACTTGTGCTCCGGGAGCCGAGTTATACGCGCGTTACGGTCACACCGCCATCCGTGTTTACGACCCCGCCAATCGCTTGGACATAGTGTTTAACTATGGGTGTTTCAGTTTTGATACCGACCATTTCTACTATAAGTTCGTCAAGGGCGAGACCTACTACGAATTAGGTGCCGAAGATGCCGCATCGTTCTTCACGGAGTATCAGATGGAGCAGCGTCCCGTCTTCTTCCAAACGCTCAACCTCACCTACGCCCAACGGCAGGAGTTGTTTGATAAACTGCTGGAGAACTTACAACCCGGGAACCGCAAATACCTCTATAATTTCGTCTTTGACAACTGCGCCACACGTCCTTATTACCTTATCAAAGAGGTGCTTGGCGACAGTATCATCTCCACCTACGAAGGTTGGAAAGGGAAAACGTTTAGGGAGTTTATTCACGCCTATACGGGCGAAGGCAGTTGGCAGGATTTTGGTATCAACATGGTCTTTGGCAGCCGTGCCGACGAGCCGATGACCAACGAGCAACGCCTCTTCCTTCCGGAGGAGTTGATGAACTACCTTCAACAAGCCTACACAGTAAGTGGTGTATCGGTAGTAGAACGACAGTACACAGGAGAGTTCACGCACCCTCACACACCTTGGTACAAGACGTGGTACTTTGGGGCGTTTATCTTTGCACTTATCATGGTTTTGATCAATATATGGGATTGGGAAAGAGGCAAATGGTCTTGGGGTGTAGAGGTGGCGTTAGGCGTAGTGTATCTACTGTTAGCGGCACTGATTATCTTCCTCATCTTCTTCTCTATCCATCCTTTGGTTGGTCTTAACTGGCGTCTTTTCTTATTCCCACTCATACACTTATGTTCGCGTTTCATCTACATCGTTCATTGATTATCCTTGGGCTTCTTGCTGTCTTAGGTATCACGAAGGCACAAGACTTCACGCCGCGGTTGACCGTTGTCATTGCGGTGGAGGGACTATGCCAACGCGATGTGGTGCGCCTGCGTCCTTATTGGTCGCAAGGGGGGATGTTCCTACTCGCCAACGAGGGCTACCACGGGTGCGTCACGTTTCCGCACGCCGTTTATGGGGGTAACGAGACCTTAGCCACGATACTCACCGGCGAACTGCCCAATAAGCATGGGTATATACGCGACTCTATTTTTGTGCGTGAGACACGCACCATCGTACCGCGTTTGTGGGACAAACAGGTTGCCGGAATAGGTACCGACCAACGCCTCTCGCCCAATGCCTTGCGCTGTGC
>JAKSNE010000177.1 GCA_024400135.1 Paludibacteraceae bacterium | reverse complement strand
ACGAGGCAAATACGCCGCTCTATCCATTTGGCTATGGGTTGAGTTATACGACGTTCGAATATTTGGAGCAAGGAATAAGGACAAAGGAACAAGGACATAGTATGGTTAGTTGCGTGGTGAAGAATACCGGTGAGATGGCGGGGGCAGAAGTGGTGCAACTCTATGTGTGCGCACAGAACTCGACGCTGGCTCGTCCCGTGAAGGAACTGCGTGGGTTCAAGCGTGTTTATCTGGAGCCGGGCGAGGAGACCACGGTCACGTTTGACATAAATGAAGAGGCCGTGGGTTATTACACGGACCTCCAACATTTCGTAGTAGAGAAGGGTCTTTACGACATCTATATCAACTCTACTTTAGTAGGAACGATAGAGAAGAATTAGATTCTCTTCTTTGCAATCGCGGTTGCGATCTCGGGATCCACAAGGATACGACCGCAGAACTCGCAAACGATGATTTTCTTGCGAAGACGGATATCCAACTGACGCTGTGCTGGAATCTTAGCGTGGCAACCGGCGCAGGAGTCGCGCTCTACGGTAACGACTGCTAAGCCGTTGTGCGCATTCTTACGGATACGCTTGAACGCAGACAGCAGACGATCGTCCACTTTCTTCTCCAAGTCTGCTGAACGAACCATCAATGCCTCGGTTTGCTCCTTCGTCTCACTTAAGATAGAATCCAACTCGGACTTCTTTTGTTGCAAGTCAACCGTCTTATCCTCAATATCCTTACGGGTTGTCTCTTTGCTCAATTGACGTTGTTCGAGTTCTGCCGTATAGTTCTTGATTTTCTTTTGGCTGAGTTCGATGTCCAGTTGTTGATACTCGATTTCTTTACTCAAGTTGTCGTATTCGCGGTTGTTGCGAACATTGTCTTGTTGCTCTTTGTAACGAGAGATACTTGCATTCGCATTCTCAATACGAACACGGTGGTCGGAAATCTGCGTCTCGCACTCTTTAATCTCCGTCTCGATATTCGATAAACGGGTCTTGAGACCTTCAATCTCATCACTCATGTCTTTAACCTCTTGGGGCAGTTCGCCAGCCAAGATACGTAACTCGTCCACTTTAGAATCTACTTGTTGTAGTTCGTAAAGGATCTTCAGTTTGTCTTCTACAGTTAATTCTTTTGCCATATTAGTCGTTTTATTCGATTATTCGATTATTCGTTTAGTGCTTATCCTTTTTTAGCGCCGACACCGGTCTTGGTGGCGGAAACGGCAGATTTCTGCGTCTTCACTTGTGCCTTAGCGACAGGTTTCTTTACCGCTTCTTTCTTCTCGACAACCTCCTTGGGAGCGTCTGCGTCTTCTTCCTCTAACGAGAAGTCCGTGATACCGGCATTCACCAGCACGTTATACCACTGAATGAGTTTGCGGATGTCACTCGGATAGACACGTTCGCGGTCAAAATTAGGTAGGAACGAAGCGAAATACGTTCTCAAAGCCTCGTTGTCAGCCGACTTAACATCAATAGAAGCCGGTTTGAGACCTTCCTTCTCTCCCAGTTTCGTGAGCACTTCGTTGAGAGTAATGTCCTCATCTAAGGTGAACATCGATACATCAGCTAACGAGATAATTTTATCGCGAGCGAAAGTGGGAATACGTTTTCCATCCAATAAGGACTCTACAATGAGGGTGTTGTTCCCTCTCGAAACGAGCTTAAACAGCCCGGGTTTGCCGGTAATGGCGAGAATGTTCTTAAGCATATTATTTGGTGTTTTTAGTCTTTGTTCCTTATTCTTTGTTCCTTGTTCTAATTTTCAAATTTGGGCGCAAAGATACAACTTTTTTTTTATATACGCAAAAAAATCTTCGTATTTTTACGAAATCTCCCTATATTTGCCTCTTACTTACCGAAGGTCGTTGACAAATGCCCCCTCTTTCTCTATCGTAAACTCTGTTTTACTCTCTATGGGGTCGGTTAACTTCGGATTCGTCAATCGAAGCGTCGTCTGTTTGTCTTTTTCCTTTATCTCAAGCCATTGAGGGACGTTGTTTTTGTCCACTAAAATCGTCATTCGCACGATCCCTGCCGAAGTCTCATTTGGGATCAAAGTGATCTGCGTTCCCTCTGCGGTACTCGTCTCCGACACGGCGGACTGCGGCACTAAGGCTTGAGCGTATAGGAACGGGTTAGTCTGCATTAGTTCCTCCTCCGTCGGAGTGGAGAGCGTCAACTCTTTGGCATCGTCCGAATACATGTATAACGTTTGCCCATCGTATGCGGCTTCTATGTCCAATAACGTCACGCGGAAGAGCGGACCCTGCATCGTGATCGACCCTTGGTAGGTGAGCGGTTGCGTCTGTTCGGTGGTCATTGAGATGGTAAAGTCGGACTGCAACCGATAGCTCTGAAGGCTGGTGAGCAATGATGTCAAGATGGCTAAAAACAGCATAGTCTATTCTTGTTGGTGTAAACGTTCTAATAATGCTTCTAATTGACCTAAGTCTTGGATGAGTACGTCACGTCCCTTCGGTCCTTTGTTCGGTCCGACGATACCTGCCATCTCTAACTGGTCGGACAGTTTGCCGGCGCGGTTATATCCAATCTCGAAGGCGCGTTGTAGGCGAGAGGTCGAACCCTCTTGTTTGTTCACCACAAACCGTGCTACATCGTCGAACATCGGGTCTAAATGACGCGAGTCAACGCTGCCGGCACCGCTATCTTCACTTC
>JAKSNE010000176.1 GCA_024400135.1 Paludibacteraceae bacterium | reverse complement strand
TCGATGATGTTTGCCAGTTGGATTCCCAGTGAGAAATACGCCAATTGGATTTCAATTTTCCAAGTGGATAAAGCCTGGAGATTCAATAGCAAGGAACCGACGAAAGACTATAAGTCCAAACCCAACAGTGATCCGGATATTCGATTAGAAGATTTTCCCGGAACCATAGCGTGGAGTTTTATGGCGTGGGACGAGCGCACAAGCAATAGCGATGACCATAATATGGAGTACATTGAGCTTTGGCTACGTAATGGTACCAATGATGCAGACAAAATCAAAATTGCTCATGTCACTATTCAGTCCGATGATAATGCTCATTCACCCGTATATAATTATAGTACGGTCAACGGCAATAAGACGTGGTATATCTTGGCTCGCTGGTACGACTATTGTGACGGTGCGTGGTTTGACTATATGTTAACCGTTTATTCAAGCGAAACACGTGCCTTCATAGAGCGTGTTGCCGGTAACTTACAAGTAGTTGTGGTGACTCGTTGGGACGATAACCACTGGAACACCTACACCAAGAGCAGCCCCATCAATTCGTCTGACCGCGTGCTCATCAACAATCCCGGAACCCCCTCCGTTAACAATGTAGAATGGACGGAGCGTGAGGGACAAACGGCTATCAAATATACCCGTACTATCCCTGAAGGTTGTACTTTCCGTATCAAAGAGAAATACAAAAACAAGACCTTTGGTGAAAAGACCAGTACCGGCAATACGGTTACGGAATATTATTATCCGTTCCAACAATCCACTAAACCTACTGCCGGCGAGATGTACAATGCACCGATCTCCTTTGTTTGCACAAGTGAGAAGACCTATACAATGGATCAAACCTACTATTATTGGTCGCCCACTAAGTCAACAACCTTAAAATCGAATGAAGTGACCGTTGCAACGCCGCAGTTTGCACAGGCGCAAAACTTCAAGGCGGTGGATAAGAACGACGGTACGATAGGGTTGAGTTGGACTATGGATGCTTGTTCCGGAGCGCTTAGGGACGATAGTAAAATTATCATCGAACGCGCTACAGACAAGTCTTTTACACAAGACGTACGCAATTATGATGCGAACTATGTGAACACACAAACCTCTCCTTATACCAAGGACATTGCTTTTGACGAGCGGGAAAAAGGACAACAGATGTTCTATTTTCGACTTTACCGCAAGAGCGCAGGAGCAAACAATCCTGTTCTCACGGCTCAGAATAACGTGACGGTCAATACCAATTATGCCAAGATTACGAGTTTCAGCGGAGCGATTAACGCCCAGAACCATCCCGTTTTGAAATGGAATATTGATGGGGGTGTTTGTTCGCCGAATATGCAGTTACAAATCAAGTACAAGACTCCTTCACAAACCATCGAACAACCCATAGACCTTAGTCAAGCAAAGACAATGAGCGAATATGAGATTACCGATAACCTGCCCGTCTGCGACTCTATTGTCTATGCTATTCAAGTCATAGAGGGTTCTAAATCATACGGAGAGGAGCACCAACTTACCTTAGTCATTCCTGAGACGATGGGAAGCATCATTGCCTCCCACAGTGTGAGCAAGGGGTTCTATAACGACCGTGTCCAACTGGCGTGGAGCATAGATAAGGACAAGCATAACTTTAAGCATTTTCAGATTAGTCGCAAAGAACTGAACACAAACGACAAAGAGACTTACCTCGCGACGGTGGATTGTAAGAGTGGCGTACTCGAATACACATACGAAGATATGAACTGCGTTCCGGGTGTTTATTATCAATACACCATCACCGGTTATACCGAATGCGCAGGTGAAGTTAACGTGGTAGCACAAATCACCTCCATTGGTTTTGCACAACCATACGGCACCGTGAGCGGACAGGTTACGTTTAACGGCAACCAAGGGGTAAGCGATGTAGCCATTAACGTCATTGGTGAAGATGCCCGTCGAAGTCGGTCGTTGCGATTCTTAGCAAAGAACAATGCAACCCTAACCTTCCCCGCAGCGTTATGGAAAAAGATGGTCGGTGAAAAAGGAACAATAGAATTCTACAAAGCCGAGAATGGTCCGTTCAAACACATTGCTTATACGTACGATACCGATTCCCTCTCTACATACGAAAATGGACAACTGATATCGAGGGAGTCAGTCAGCACTCGTCCTTTTGCTGACGGGTTCACATTCGGAGGTGTAGGTTTTGACGGTTTCATCGACGAAATACGCGTGTGGAATATCTGCCGTTCGCAAGAAGAGATACAGCGCACGATGAACACCTACCTCAATGGTTCCGAACAAGGTTTGACCGGTTATTATCGTTGCGATGACGAGGTGGAGAGTGAACTATTCGACATCTCACGCACAGGAACGATGTTCAATGAGCACCACTTAGAGATGCATGGTATTGTGCCCGATCAAGACAATATACCGACTACCGAACAACTGGCTCTTAAGACCTATACGGATAAGGACGGTAATTATCTGATTAATAATGTGCCCTATTCGGTAGGAGGTTCGCTGTATAAGGTTATTCCTACCCTCGGAGTACACGAGTTCAGCCCATCGTCTCGTCCACTATATTTCAGCCGCGATGCCGCTACGCATAACTCTATCGACTTCACGGATAAGTCGAGTTTTGAGGTATCGGGTAAGGTGACATTTGAGAACACGGACTATCCTGTCAAAGGTTGTCAGT
>JAKSNE010000175.1 GCA_024400135.1 Paludibacteraceae bacterium | reverse complement strand
GAAGGTCTCTTCAAATTAGCAGATGCTAACTGGACCGGTTCCGGTTTCAACGTTGGTAGTGATGAGAATCCTATCAAGAAAGATTGGTTCGCTCCTGAAGAGCTTACTATTGGTGAAGAAGTTATTGCTCCTGTAATCGTTGATGTATATCTGAAAGTTATTGACGATGAAACTGTTGCTATTGGTGTAGGTGTTGAACCCACTTCCAGTTTGAATAACATCAAGGCTGCTAAGGCTTCTAAGGCTATCATGAAGGACGGTCAAATCGTCTTCCAAGCTGGTGACAAAGTCTTCAACGTTCTTGGCGCAGAAGTGAAGTAAGTGGTACTTAATCTAATAAAAAGGTGATTTTCGCAAGAAAGTCACCTTTTTTATTTGCATATGTCAGAAAAAAGTTGTACCTTTGCAGCATATTTGGGAAAACTAACCATTTCCGATACATCGAAAAAGATAATCAATATGAAAAAACTATCAATTATGGCTATTGCAGCCCTTACACTTGCCTCTTGTGGCAATCCGTTCTTCAACTACAAGAACTGGGACACCCCTCATGGTGCGTATCCCTTTGGTGAAATCAAAACGAAACACTACATGCCCGCTTTTGAAAAGGGTATGGAACAAGGTCTGGCGGAAATAGACGCCATTGTCAATAACCCCGAAGCTCCGACGTTTGAAAACACCATCGAAGCGTACGTCAATAGCGGCGAACTGCTAACCGTTGTGTCCGGTTGCTTCTATAACCTCACGCATGCAGAAAGCAATGAACAGATACAAGAATTAGAGCTCAAACTCAGTCCTATGATGAGCGAATATTCGTCCGCTATCCGCCTCAACGAAGGTCTATTCCAACGTATCAAAGCCGTTTATGACCAACGCGAGAGTCTTGACCTGCGTCCCGATCAGCGCAAGTTGTTAGAGGACGTGTACGAAGGTTTTGCTAATAACGGAGCCAACCTCAGTGACGAAGACAAAGAGACCTATCGCGCACTGAGCATGAAACTCAGCGACCTAACGACTGCATACGGTCAGAACGCATTGAAAGCCACCAATGCTTGGACGTACGTCATCGAGGACGAGAGCCAACTCAGCGGACTGAATGAAGACACGAAGTCCGTACTTCTCGCCAATGGTAAGAAATATGGTCACGAAGGGAAATACGTTTTGGACCTCAAACCCACTACGACTATCCCTGTTCTGCAAGACTGCGACAGCCGCGAGTTAAGACACACCCTCTACATGGCTTCCAACCAACGTGCCCTCGGTGGTGAGTTTGACAACACCGCCCTCATCGTTGAGATAGCTAACACCCGTCTTGCCCTTGCCCAATTGTTTGACAAGAAGACCTACGCTGAGAAAGCACTGTACAAGAGATGCGCAGAGAATCCCGAGAACGTGATGAACTTCCTTAATAACTTACGCGACGCGTATATGCCCGCTGCGCGCAAGGAAGTGAAGGAATTGCAGGAATATGCTCAGTCTCTGGGCTTCAAAGAGACCCTCCAACCTTGGGATTGGAGTTACTACAGCAAGAAACTCAAGGACGCTAAATATAGCATTTCCGATGATGTGCTCCGTCCTTATTTCCAACTGGAGAACGTGATCGAAGGTGTGTTTGGTTTGGCTAATCGTCTCTATGGGCTGACGTTCGTAGAGAACAAGGATATCCCTGTTTATCACCCCGAGGTAAAGGCTTTCGAAGTGTTTGACGCAGAGGGTCAGTTCCTCGCTATTTACTATGCCGACTTCCACCCGCGGGATGGCAAACGCGGTGGCGCTTGGATGAATGGTTTCCAAGACCAGTATGTTATGCCCGATGGTACAGACCATCGTCCGCATATTGTGAACGTGATGAACTTCACGCGTTCGACCGAGACCAAACCCGCGCTGCTCACCTACGATGAGGTGGAGACGTTCTTGCACGAGTTCGGTCACGCCTTGCACGGTATGCTCACCCGTTGCTACTATGCTTCGCAAAGCGGTACCGCTGTACCTCGCGACTTTGTCGAACTGCCTTCTCAATTCAACGAGAACTTCCTTGGCGAGAAAGAGTTCCTCGATACGTTTGCTAAACATTACGAGACAGGCGAGGCTATGCCGCAAGACCTGATTGATAAAATACAACGCGCGAACAACTACCATGCCGCATACTCTTGCGTTCGTCAACTCAGTTTTGGTTACCTCGACATGGCATACCACATGATCGAGAGACCGATGGAGATTGCCAATAACGATACCGTCAATACTGTTATCAATTTCACGAATAAAGCGATGGACCAAGTAGCCGTGATGCCGGTTGTTCCGGGTACGCAGATGGTGACGGCTTTCACCCACATCTTCAGTGGTGGTTACGCTGCCGGATACTACAGTTATAAGTGGGCAGAGCTCTTAGATGCCGATGCTTTTGGTGTCTTCCAACAAGCGCAAGCAGAGCGCGGCTCGATCTTTGATAAGCAATCCGCAGACGCTTTCCGTACGAACATCCTTGAGAAAGGTGGAACGGAAGAGGCAATGGTTCTCTACCGCCGCTTCCGTGGTGGCGATCCTACCATTGACGCCCTCCTCAAACGCGACGGGTTGAAGAAGTAAGGAGATAAAAAAAAAGCGGCACACGCCGCTTTTTTTATTTATCTTATCAAATTGATGTCTCCGGAGAGTTGGTAGATACCGATGAGGGCGTTG
>JAKSNE010000174.1 GCA_024400135.1 Paludibacteraceae bacterium | reverse complement strand
TGTGAGCAATATACATTCTTGGGGCAAGACAAGAGTATTCCGGTATATGTGCTGGATGTGGACGCTTTCAAGCGCGCTCAGTATTGGAACAAGTTCACCAATATACAATTCTATGCGCCCTACCGCGATGCCATAAAGCAGAACTTGGTGGATGCCGCTAAGGCGGTGCCGTCAGAGCATAGCGCGGAAGCCAAAGCCATCGCCGAAGCGTATGGCAAGAAGATGGACGGTCTCAATTCCGCTGCTGCCATCGACAAACTCTATGCACAAGCAATGGAAGAGATACAAGCCTTCATGGACGAGGCTCTATGGAGTTCCGAAGGCGGATGTATGATTTTACCCAAACCTTAATAGAAAGGAGAACAAGATTATGAAACGAGTTAATAAATATATATTGCGTGTGGCTCTGTTGGTAGCCGCATGCGTGTGCATCCTTCCTGCGGATGCCAGCAATGACGCATTTGATAAAGCATCTAATTTTAAAGCTTCCAAAGTTGATCCCACTGCCATTCGGTTTCAGATGATATCCTTTGTTAGTGGCAGTGGTGACAATGACCACTGGGCAATAAAGGATGGTGATTGTAGTTATGTCGAATATTCGTCGGATAAACAGACATGGTACAAATTATTCTATTACTACGGACATCGGGATAAAAAAGATTCAGGTGCACACACAATGGATGTTATGGTACCCGCGAAAGACGGTGTGGATAGGGGTGTCTTAACCGTTATCGAAACCTCCGACGGTGTGGACATTGCCCTGTCTGCTGATAGCGCCTTCCATAATATCAAAGTAAAGCCGGATGAAGAATTAGGTGGACGAGATGCCAACTTCTTAAGGTTGAAATGGAATATGCCGCAAGACGTGAGAGATGCTGATTCCGTCTATTTGCGTTGTCATATCCGTGACAAGGGGTCCGATGATAGAAAATATAGCCATGATTACGACATGGGTTCCTTTTCGGTATCGGATATGGCGGCACCACAAATCTATGACGCTGTACCCTATTTAGACGATAACGAAATCGGTCAATCCGGTCGAGTAATGGTTCCGTATATCAGTGCTCAATTGCCGGAGTCGTATCAGGCGTATTACATGTTAAGCAATGGTACCGTGAAAAAGATAGGTCCCACCGTACCCACATTTGACTCATACGGTTATGCCGTTGTACAAGCACAGGATACCTCTTTGCGTTCGTTCTACTTGGAGTTCAAAGGGAAAACGGCTGGCGGGGTAAGCACCACGATAAAAACCAACTACATAGATATTCCCGCCTATCACCGTATATACAACTTCAACGTAACGCCTATCATAAAGGTAGAGGAACTCAAGCATTCGAACGAAACGATTCGCGTGAATACGGGTGGAAAGCAAGTCTCTTGGACTATCAAGTATTCCCAAGAAACGGATATCATGCCTGCCGATATGTTTGAGGTTCAGCGTGCCTACCTGTCGGACTTTAGCGATGCAACGACGATAGGTGTCGTTCCGATGGAAGTGTCGGGATTGGATAAAAGCGGAGACCAAGTGTATAGTTATGAGGACGAAGCCGACGAAGCGGTCAACAACGCCTATAGTGATGATAATAACCTCTACTACCGTGTGCGCCGTGTCTCTGCCTCCAACTGGGGGTGGACGGGACACCCCTATGCCGCGTCCACAGTTTATAACGGACGTATTCAGCAGATGGGCTTCGACTTGTACCAACAGGGACGGGAGACGTACTTCCTGATGCAGGACTGCGACTCTTCCTCGATTGACCTGCACGGCGATTTCGTATGGGCGAGCGAGGATGTACTCAATCGCATCGGTTGGGACGAGCGCACCACCATTGAAGTGCTGATTAATGAACAGGGTGAAGAACCTATGGTAATAGGCGTTATCCCGTTTGATTCGCTGCAATGGTCTAAGGTCAATGGAGCTGTTTATGCCTCGTTCGACTTCCGCAGCGAACTGCCTGTAGTTTGTCAGACCTATCAGGTGATGCTGCGCCTCAATACCGACAATAGTCTTATGGACGCTCCTGCTCGCAGTACGCTGCATCTTTTGTCCAAACGCAGAGAAACGGCAATAAACGTAACCTCGCTTACCGCAGGACGAGGGGAGGAAATGTATCCGGAATATACGACCATAGTATGGGAAACGGATGGTGAACCTTCGTATTTTGTGCTCACGGCGCAGGATAGTGCTACCGGACAAACGGTTTCGACCGATACCTTACCTTCTACTACTTATTGGGTGAACGACAATAGCAACACTCCGGGGGTTAAATACCTTTACACCCTATCGGCGCACACCGATTGCGAAGTTACTACAGACCTCGTTACTTTCCTCTCCGCCGTCGGATACCGCTCTGCATACGGTTTGATTGAAGGACAAGTGGTCTTCTCCAACGGAAATTGCATCGCTGGTGCTACCGTAACGGCTACCGACCCGGTTACCGGCAAGACCAAGACCACTACTACGGACGAGCAAGGCCGATTCCTGTTAGACAAACTGGAGTACGACTACAATCAGGGCTCTAACTACGAGGTTACTGTATCCCTTCCGAATATCACGTTCCATACCAAGGCGGGAGCGACAGAAACTACCTATCACGCCTTGTTGACCTCCGCTGCTCCTGCCGTGCGCGAAGTGATGTTCTATTCCGACTCCTACTTCCGCTACTCCGGTCGCGTGCT
>JAKSNE010000173.1 GCA_024400135.1 Paludibacteraceae bacterium | reverse complement strand
ACGCTCTGTATCATCGAGACCGAAGAGTCTATCTTAGGATGGACGGAACAACATCCCCTTGAGTTGCATTGCCAAGGACAAGATTTCTGGACAGGAACCTTGCCTGTTAGCGATTTTGCAGGCTCATTGCATTACAAATACGCCATCCGCGTAGAGGGCGGATATATCTACGAAGCCGGCGAGCCGCGTTGCTTGACCCTCAAAGCCGCGGATAAGAAAGTGGTTATTCGCGACTTCTGGCAAGCCATTGACAACGAGAAAGCGTTCTATACGACGGCGTTCCTCAAGTCCCTTTTCCACCGCCACAACCCTATTGTCAAAAAGACGACGAAGGGCAATATCCGTTTCTCCATTGACCTGCCGCAGATTCTCCCGTCGCAAGGTGTGGCTATTATCGGTAACGTGCCCGAACTCGGTGCTTGGGACCCGACCAAGAAACAGGTATTAGCGGACGGAGAGTTCCCTATTTGGAAGGGAGACATTGACGTTAAAGACCCGCAGGTGATTGAGTATAAATACTGTATCTACGACTTACAGTCGGGTGCTATCGTGGACCTCGAATGGGGAGAGAACCGTCGTATTTGGGGAATGCAGAAAGGCGTTAAGATCTATCAAAACGACCGCTCTTTCCGTCGTACCCAACCGCGTTTCAAAGGTGCGGGTGTGGCTATTCCTGTTTTCTCGCTTCGCACGGAGGACGGCTTTGGTATCGGCGAGTTCCTCGACCTTAAGAAGATGGCGGACTGGGCAGCGTTGACGGGTCAACGGATGATTCAGACTTTGCCTATCAACGATACTACGTTGACGCACACCAATACGGACTCCTATCCGTATAATGCGGTGAGTGTGTTTGCGTTGCACCCCATCTATATCAATATCCCGCGTATGGGCAAACTGACACCTACGCAAAAGAAGAATTACGAGAAAACTAAGGCGGAGTTCAATGCCAAAGCGATTGCCGATTATCAGTGCGTCTATGACGAGAAGATGAAGTACTTCAAGGCGCTGTTTAAGACCGAGTCGGAAGCTTTGTTTGCCAGCAAGGAGTACAAGGAGTTCTTCAAGAAAAACGAGGACTGGCTGGTTCCTTACGCGGCATTCCTCGCTAAGCGCGACAAGCAGAAAGTGGAGTTATACTATTTCTTGCAATACCACGCTGACTTGCAGTTGAGCGAAGCGGTGGCTTACGCTCACTCGATAGGCGTAGCCATGAAGGGCGATATACCTATTGGTATCTCTCCCGACTCGGTGGATGCGTATGAGCATCCTGAACTCTTCAACCTCAACGCTTCGGCAGGTGCTCCGCCCGATGACTTCGATGCTCGCGGACAGAACTGGGGCTTCCCGACGTATAACTGGGACGAGATGAGCAAGGATAACTATCTCTGGTGGCGTCGTCGTTTCCAAAAGATGCAGGACTATTTCGATGCGTACCGTATCGACCATATCCTCGGTTTCTTCCGTATCTGGCAGATGCGCAAGACCGATGTGTGGGGACTGTGCGGACATTTCTGCCCGGCTATGCCGTATTCGTTCCAAGACCTTTGGAACATGGGCGTTTGCTTGGACGAGGATAGGATGACCAAACCGTATATCCGTTCGAACTTCTTGGGTGAGGTCTTTGGGTTCGATACCGAGTATGCGAAGGAGCACTTCCTTAACACCAACGATGGTTACGTGTATTGGTTTAAGGACGGTTTCGACACCCAAGTCAAAGTGCAAGAGTACTTCGAAAAGGGTGCAGGAAGCAGCCTGCCCGAAGAGCAACGCATCAACCTGCGTGATGGACTGCTGTACTTACATTGCGAAGTGCTGTTCGTTCGCGACCAGAACCATCCGGAGCTCGTTCACCCGCGTATCTCCATTTATCAGTCGCATAGTTTCAATGAGTTGTACGACGACCAAAAACGCGTGCTGATGGGTATCTATAACGACTATTTCTTCAAGCGTCACACGGAGTTCTGGCGTCAAAGTGCGATGCGCAAACTGCCCACCTTGATTGGTGCTACGAAGATGCTCGTTTGCGGTGAGGACTTAGGAATGGTTCCCGCTTGCGTCCCGCAAGTGATGGGTGAGTTACAGATTCTCTCGTTGGAGATTCAGCGTATGCCGAAGGATCCGACTATCCTCTTTGCTCATCCGGCAGATGCGCCTTACTTAAGTGTTTGCACGACGGGTACGCACGACACCAATCCGCTCCGTGCTTGGTGGGAAGAGGACCGCAGCAAGACCCAACGTTTCTATAACGAACAAATGGGTTGGTGGGGTGAAGCGCCCCAAGAGATGACACCGGAGATTGCTGAGCACATCGTTAATCAGCACATGTATAGTCCCGCGATGTGGGTGATTCTGCCGCTGCAAGACTGGCTGGCTATAGACGGCGATGTGCGTATCAAAGACCAACACGCCGACCGTATTAACGTGCCCGCTAATCCAAGACACTTCTGGAACTACCGCATGCACCTCACCATCGAGGAGTTGATGACGAAGGATGCTTTGAACCAAAAAATCAAAGGTCTGACAAGCGTAAGATAAACCTAGAATATCTAGAACAAAAAATCCCTCCATTGCGGAGGGATTTTTTATGTTTATCGCTGTGCGATTGGTTACAGTTGAGGACCGGCAGCCACGAGAGCCTTACCGGCTTCGTTGGTGGTGTATTTGCCGAAGTTCTTGATGAAAC
>JAKSNE010000172.1 GCA_024400135.1 Paludibacteraceae bacterium | reverse complement strand
AGCATGAGTTGATGGTCACACGTCAGGTACGGTTCGCACTCTACCCCATTGATCACCAGCACTTCCGCTTTCTTACCCGGAGGGGGCATCAGTTTCACATGGGTTGGGAAACAAGCACCACCTAAACCAACGATACCGGCAGCACTGATCTTATCAATAATCTCTTTACTCGTTAACTTACATTCGCGAATGACCGTGGGGGTACGATCAATCTCGTCCAACCACTCGTCGCCCTCTACATCTATATAGATAGCCGGTCCGCGCATACCCCAACCGTCCACGTAGGTGTCAATCTTACTGATTGTACCGCTATATGGGGAATGGATATTGGCACTCACGAACCCACCGGCTTTAGCCAGCAGTTCGCCCACTTTCACTTTCTGTCCTTTCTCAACGACCGCTTGAGCAGGTGCTCCGATATGCTGTATCAACGGGATAACGGCATGGGCAGGAAGACCACAATCGACTATCGGACGATGACTCGACCACTCTTTATTATCTTGCGGATGTACTCCGCCAATCTTAAAAGTCTTCATAACACTTTAAACTAGTTAAACTCTAAACAACGCTAAACTCTAAACTTTCAACTCTCAACTTTCCTCGGAGGGAAATTGATTGCGTGAATACTACCCGTCGGACAAGCGGCTTCGCACTTGCGGCAGAGGCGGCACTTACTATCGTCAATATAAGCGAGGTTGTTCTCGACCTTGATGGCTTCAAACGTACACTCTTTCTCGCACTTACCGCAACCGATACAAGCGTTTAGGCAAGCCTTACGCGCGGGCGCGCCTTTATCCTTATTTACACATAGTACAACCAAGCGACGGCTCTTGGGACCTTTATTGCGCAGTTCGATGATGTGGCGAGGGCAAGTCTTCACGCAGTTACCGCAAGCCGTACACTTGTCTTCATCCACGACAGGCAGACCCGTCTGCTCATCCATAGAGAGCGCTCCGAACGGACACGCTTTCACGCAGTCCCCACAACCTAAGCAGCCGTAACCGCAAGCGGTCTCGCCTACATAGAGAGCATTCTCAATCTGACAAGACTTAGTACCATCGTATTGGCTCGTACGGGGACGCACTTCACACGTACCGTTACAACGAACGACCGCCACCTTAGGAGCCACCTCTGCGGCTGCCAGACCTAAGATGTCACCTACTTTTTTCATGGTGTCGCTGCCACCTACGGGACATAAGAGTCCGTCAAGGCTATCGGCTTTGACGCAAGCTTCCGCCATCGCGCGACAACCCGCAAATCCGCACCCACCGCAGTTCGCACCCGGGAGCACTTCTTGCACCTCGTCAATGCGAGGATCTTCCTCTACCTTGAACTTCTGAGCAACGAAGTACAGCAGCACCGCAGCCACCAACCCCGTGATACCCAACACAAGCAGAGAGATAGTTAATAATTCCATAATCTTATTTTTTTATATTGTTTTTACACTGAAAATCCTTCTCTATCGGTTGCCTAAAAATATGCAACACAATATAATAAACTCCCACCGCACAAAGGGCTATCGTCCCCACCAATGGCTCGTTATCTAACGCTCCGCCTAAACCAATCACCACCCCTATCAACACCACAAACGGCACCACATACGCCATCACGACCGCTTTCCAACTCTGCTTACGAGGAATATCCCTCGCTTCGGGGGACTGACACACCTCGCGCATTTGACAAGCAGCGCAGCCGGAGGATAACATTTCTTGTTGTTCTTTCGCCATACCGCACAAAATAACTCACAAAATTACAACTTATTTTGGAAATAACCAAATATTTTTTCATTTTTATTCAAAAAATGGGTATATTTCAATAAAAAACAGAAGAAAATTGTTATTTTCTTTGATTATTGAGATTTTTTTTGTACCTTTGCACGCTAATTTGAATTTTTATTATGCCACGTCGATCAACCTATTCAACATCTACAAGCAATAAGTCCCAATCCATCAAAGTGGAGTCGGTGCCTTTTTTGGTACAAGTTAAGCAGTTTTTTCTAAACCCTAAGACCCATTTCGTGTGCGGTCTTATCCTTTTAGCAATAGCCCTATTTGCTTTTATCGCATACATCTGCTATTTCTTCACGGGCGACAAAGATTTCTCCGTGCTGATGATGGGGCACGCGGAGCGTGTCGCAGCTCGTGAGTCGGTGCAGAACCTATTGGGTCTGCCGGGGGCAGGGTTGGCACATTGGCTGGTTGATGGTACGTTTGGTCTTATGTCCATCCTCTTTATCGCGATGGCGGCGCTTTATGGTTGTGCGCTATTGCGTTGGATACAGATACCCGCTCTCAAACTCTTTGTTTGCAGTGCCTTCCTCATTGCGTGGGGATCGGTGACATTAGGGTTTATTGAGGTCGTTACCGGTTTTGACAGTTTCTTCCGCTTGGGCGGTGCCCACGGCGAAGCGATTGCTACGTGGGCGAATAGTTATGTGCAGCCCATCGGAATGATTATCATTCTTTTACTCACGATTATTATCTTCTGCTTCCTTGCTGATCATCATTTCACAGACCATATCCGTCAAGCGATACAGCTCTTTAAGAAAAAACAGACGGAGCAAGAGCAAGAAGACGAGACTACAGAAGAGGTCAAGGCTCCCGAGATTATCTTAGACGTGACCCCCTCACCTTCCGAGGAACTCATCATCGAAGAACCGGAATATCCGGAAATACCGGAAACTCCGGAAGATCC
>JAKSNE010000171.1 GCA_024400135.1 Paludibacteraceae bacterium | reverse complement strand
TGGGTTGATCGGTTGAGTAAGGGAACAAACCCTGAAGCGAAGACAACCAAGTAAACAATCAATTAAAAAAGTTAACAACAATGAGAAAAGCAAAACCAAAAAAACGCGTGATTCTTCCGGATCCAGTATTTGGAGAAGTTATGGTGGGTAAGTTTGTAAACCACCTCATGCTTGATGGTAAGAAGAACATCTCTTACCGTGTTTTCTATTCCGCATTAGAGCTCGTCGGCAACAAGATGAAATCCGAAGAGAAGTCTGCACTGGATATTTGGAAACAAGCGTTGGATAACATTACGCCTCTTGTAGAGGTTAAGTCGAAACGTATCGGTGGTGCTACCTTCCAGGTTCCTACTGAGATTCGCGCTGACCGTAAAGAGTCCATCTCAATGAAGAACATGATCGCTTTCGCCCGCAAGCGTGGTGGTCACTCGATGGCTGAGAAATTAGCCGGTGAGATTATGGACGCATACAACAACCAAGGTGGTGCCTTCAAACGTAAGGAGGATATGCACCGCATGGCAGAGGCTAACCGTGCATTTGCACATTTCCGTTTCTAAAAATTTTCAAGGTATTAGTCTGTTATTATTTAGGAAATGGCAAAACACGATTTGACATATAATAGGAATATCGGTATCATGGCTCACATTGATGCCGGTAAGACTACGACTTCGGAACGTATCTTGTTCTATACAGGTCTGACTCACAAGATTGGTGAGGTACACGATGGCGCAGCCACGATGGACTGGATGGAGCAAGAGCAGGAGCGCGGTATTACCATTACCAGTGCTGCTACCACGACTTATTGGGACTATCAGGGAAGTAAGTATAAGATCAACCTGATAGACACTCCGGGGCACGTGGACTTCACGGTAGAGGTAGAGCGTAGCTTGCGTATCCTTGATGGTGCTGTAGCTGCTTTCTGCGCAGTAGGTGGTGTTCAACCCCAGAGCGAGACAGTATGGCGTCAAGCGGATAAGTACAACGTTCCGAGAATTTGCTATGTAAACAAGATGGACCGCTCGGGTGCCAACTTCTATGATGTGGTTCGCCAAATCAAAGACGTGTTGGGCGCTACTCCTTGTCCTATTCAGATTCCTGTGGGCGCTGAAGAGACCTTCAAAGGCGTGGTGGATCTGGTTAAGATGAAAGCTATCATCTGGCATGATGAGACGATGGGTAGTGAGTACGTGGAGGAAGCCATCCCTGCTGAGCTTATGGCTGACGCGCAAGAATGGCGCGATAAGATGTTAGAGGCTTGTGCAGAGTTTGATGACGTATTGATGGAGAAGTATTTCTCTGATCCTTCCACGATTACCGAAGAAGAGATCCGTTCCGCTATCCGTAAGGGTACGGTAGGGCTTCATATCTTCCCCGTTATCTGCGGTTCGAGCTTCAAGAATAAGGGTGTACAGACGATGTTGGATGCAGTATGCGCATACCTGCCCAGTCCGTTAGACACCCCGAATATTGAAGGAACTGATCCTCGCACTGACAAAGCCATTGAGCGTCACCCCGATGAGGATGAGCCTTTGTGCGCTTTGGCGTTTAAGATTGCCACGGATCCGTATGTAGGTCGCCTGTGCTACTTCAGAGTTTATTCGGGTAAGTTAGAAGCAGGTTCGTATATCTACAACACGCGTTCGGGCAAGAAAGAACGTATCTCTCGTATCTTCCAAATGCACTCCAACCATCAGAATCCCGTGGACGTTATATGCGCGGGTGATATAGGCGCGGGCGTAGGATTTAAGGATATACGCACGGGCGATACGTTATGCAGTGAGGATCATCCGATTGCATTGGAATCGATTGAGTTCCCGGCACCGGTGATTGGTATCTCGGTAGAGCCTAAGAGTCAAGCGGATATTGATAAGTTAGGTATTGGTCTTGGCAAGTTGGCTGAGGAAGATCCTACTTTCACCGTTAAGACGGACGAGCAAACGGGTCAAACCGTTATCTCGGGTATGGGTGAGTTACACTTGGAGATCATCATTGACCGTCTGCGTAGGGAGTTCAAGGTAGAGTGCAACCAAGGTAAGCCTCAAGTAGCTTATCGTGAAGCCATCTCTGCTCCGGTAGAGTTGCGCGAGACGTATAAGAAACAGACCGGTGGTCGTGGTAAGTTTGCGGATATGATTGTTCGCATCGAGCCAGCGGATACCGAGGCAGAAGCCGGATTGCAGTTTATTAACGAAGTTAAGGGCGGAAATATCCCGAAGGAGTATATCCCATCTATTCAGAAGGGCTTTGAGTCTGCTATGAAGACGGGTATCTTAGCCGGTTTCCCGATGGATAAGCTGAAGGTAACGGTTATTGACGGTAGTTTCCACCCGGTAGATAGTGATCAGTTGAGTTTCGAGATTTGTGCTCAGATGGCGTTCAAGAACGCTTGCGTGAAGGCTAAACCCGTACTGATGGAGCCTATCATGAAGATAGAGGTAGTGACTCCGGAGGAGAATATGGGTGATGTTATCGGAGACTTGAACAAACGTCGCGGTCAAGTAGAGGGTATGGATACCGCTCGTACGGGTGCGCGTGTGATCAAGGCTAAGGTACCTTTGAGTGAGATGTTCGGTTATGTGACGGCATTGAGAACGATTACCTCGGGTCGCGCCACGAGCAGCATGGAGTTCAGTCATTACGATGTAGTATCAAGTACGATTGCGAAAGCAGTGCTGACGGAGTGCGGCGGACGAGCTGA